>CAZGCX010000246.1:0-3925 GCA_964524585.1 uncultured Anaerolineaceae bacterium | reverse complement strand
ATTGACCTGATGGCGATCGATCCCCAACGCCTCAAACTGCAGTTGGCTGAGCTCACGGCCCTGGCAGACCAGCCGGAGAGGCTGCTGCGGGCCACGCTTGAGCTGCTGGAGCTCTATCAGGTGCGGCGGCGGGCTGCTGGGCGGGTGCAAGCCAGCGCGCCTCCGCCGGTACTGCGCGGGATCGTGCGGGCGCTTGGCAGCCGGCTACAGCATGACCCGCAGGCAACCGAAAGGGTAATTGTGGCTCTCTGGGGATCCGGCAGATCGGAGGCGCGCTCACTGGCGGTCCAACTGCTGGGTGAGCAGCCAACGGAGCTGGCCCCAGACCTGGTCGAACGTTGGACGCATTCTGCAGTGCGCCTCGATCAGATGCGCGAATTGGCAGCGGTCGGATTGCGCGGATGGCGCCGTGCAGCTCCGGATCGCTTCCTTGAGCGCTGCAGCAACTGGCTGGGCAGCAAGCATCGCCTGGTGGGGCTGTTCGCGTTACGGGCCGCGGTGCGAGATGATGAGTTCGAAAACCTGCCGCGGATCTACCAGCTGGCCGGGCAGTTGGGAGGCAACCTGCGCGGCCGGCCTCGTCGGGCGATGCTCGAGCTGTTGAAATCCATGGCTCGGCGGGCGCCGACGGAAACTGCGCAATTCTTGCGCGAAGCGGATCTGCAGGGCGGGGCTTCGATGGCCCGCCTGATTGGTGAAGTGCTTCCCAGCCTGCCGAACGAGCAGCGGGCAGCCCTGAGAGGCCAGAATGGTATAATCCCGGCTCGGACCAAGCGGCAGCACGCCGCCGAGCGAAAGAACTGAGCTTGAATAAAGACGAAAAAACCCAATTGATCGGTGAGTACCACCGCCACGACAACGATACCGGATCGCCGGAAGTTCAGGTCGCAATCCTGACTCGCCGGATCGAGCAGTTGACCGAACACCTCAAAGAGCACAAGCACGACGAGTCTTCACGCCGAGGGTTGCTCAAGTTGGTCGGCCAACGCCGCCGTCACCTTGCGTACCTCGAGTCGAAGAACTCCGAGGCCTACCTGCAACTGACCGATCGGCTGGGGATTCGCCGTAAGTAGAGTAGCGATGGACCGACTGAGCAGCCCGGCTGCTCAGTTTTTGTTTCGGAAGTGACGGTGGCGGCCACTCGAATGACGCCATCGCCGTAATCGACTAGCCTTGCTCTGGGTCGGGAATTGGAGCACGCCCTTCAGTCGCTGAAGGGCGATCTCCAGTGCCTGACCCTCGGCGGGCTCCAACCCGGAGGGTATGAGATGTTAGGCCAGAAAACCTTTGAGGCCGTCGTAGATGGGGTCACCATCACGATTGCCACCGGCGGCTTCGCCGAGCAAGCAGGCGGAGCAGTCACCGTGCAACAGGGTGACACGCTGCTGCTCGCCACAGCTACCATGAGCCGTACGCCGCGCGAAGGGATCAACTTCTTTCCCCTGACTGTGGACTACGAGGAGCGGATGTACGCCGGCGGAAAGATACCCGGCTCGTTCTTCCGTCGCGAAGGCAGGCCGCCCGAATCGGCGATCCTAATTGACAGGCTAACCGACCGGCCGCTGCGCCCCTTGTTTCCCAAAGACATGCGCAACGATGTTCAGGTGATTCTGTATTCGTTGTCGTCCGATGGCGAGACCCCGATCGATGTGCTGGCCATCCTTGGCGCCTCGGCGGCCCTGACCATTTCCGACGTCCCGTTCGACGGGCCGATCGGAGCGGTTCGGATTGGCCAGGCGGACGACGGGAGCTTCACTTTCAACCCGCCGTATCAGACCGAACTGCCCACTGGACTGGATCTGCGCATGGCGGGCCGGCGCGATGCCATCATGATGGTCGAATGCAACGCCAACCAGATGGACGAGGCGAGCATGGTGGCCGCCTTGGAGTCGGGCCACCAGAAGATGCTCCCGCTCATCGAGCTTCAAGAACGCATGAGAGAAGAAGTCGGGAAACCGAAGCGCGAGTATCCCAGCATCGCGCCCGGCGAGGAGTTGGTGCAGCAAGTCAAGCAGTGGGGTGGGGCGCGTATCGAGGAAATCGCCAACGCCACCCACGACAAGTCTGGTTTTTACGAGGCCATGCACCAGTTGGAGGACGATGCTGCAGAGGCGTTGTCCGAATCCGATCAAGGCGAGGTGCGGGACGTTATCTGGAAGGAAGAAAAGGCTGCGGTGCGGGAGCGGATGATCAAGACCGGCACCCGGCTCGACGGTCGCGGTCCAACCGACCTCCGCGAGCTGAAGGTGCAGGTCGATCTGAGCCCACGCGCCCACGGGTCGGGATTGTTCCAGCGCGGCGAAACACAGGTGCTGACGTTGGCCACGCTGGGAACTCCACGGGAGAGGCAGGAGCTCGATATCCTGGCGCCTTTTGAACAAAAGCGCTACATGCATCACTACAACTTCCCGCCCTTCTCGACTGGCGAGACTAAATTCCTGCGCGGCGCCTCGCGGCGGGAAATCGGCCATGGTGCCCTCGCTGAGCGTGCATTGGTTCCCGTCATGCCGGCAGAAGAGGACTTTCCGTACACCATGCGCCTGGTATCGGAAGTGTTGTCATCCAACGGGTCGACCTCGATGGCATCAGTGTGCGGTTCGACCCTGGCGCTGCTCGACACCGGTGTGCCGATTTCGGCGCCGGTCGCAGGGATCGCGATGGGCCTGGTGAATGAAGGCGACCAGTTCCTGATCCTGACCGATATCCAGGGGACTGAGGATCAGCTTGGCGATATGGATTTCAAAGTGGCTGGCACTCGGACCGGCATCACCGCCCTGCAAATGGATATCAAGATCAAGGGCATCACCTCTGAACTGATGTCGCAGGCGCTCCAGCAGGCCCGAGACGCCCGGTTGATCATTCTGGACAAGATTGAGCAGCTCATGCCCGAGCCGCGGGCCGAACTCAAGCCGCATGCCCCGCGCATGACGGTGATCAAGATTGATCCCGAGAAAATCGGCGCAGTGATTGGGCCGGGCGGCAAGATGATCCGGAGCATTCAGGAAGAGACCGGCGCACGGATCGACATTGAGGACGATGGACGGATCTTCATCGCTTCCACCGATGGTGGTGGCGCCGCCCAGGCGCGCGAGATGATCGAGCGGCTGACCGAAGAGGCGGTCGTGGGCCGGATCTACACCGGCAAGGTGGTGCGTACGACCGATTTCGGCGCATTCGTGGAGATCCTCCCCAACACCGACGGTCTGGTGCATATTTCGCAGCTCTCGTCAGATCATGTCGAGAAGGTCGAAGACGTGGCTCGAGTTGGCGACGAAATCACGGTGATGGTCACCGACATCGATCGGGATGGCAAGGTCCGGCTCTCCCGCCAGGCGGTGCTGGAAGGTTGGACAGCAGAGGAAGCTATGGAAAAAGATCGCCGCCCAAGCCGTGGTGGGGGTGGATCGCGTGGGCGCGGGTCGAGTCGCAGCTCCGACCGCCGATCCAGCGGCAACCGATCGCGGCGCTAGCCGCCCCCGTCCAGCAATACTGCGAGCCCTCATGCAGATGAGGGCTCTTTTGTTAACCGGGTAGGAGTGGGGCAGGCGATCGTATACAATCCGGACGTGAGTGGCAGTTCCGAAAGGCCCGGCTGGTCATCAACCACCAAGGCGCTGGTTTCGGCCAGTATGCTGATCCTGAGCGCATACCTGCTGGCGAGGTTTTGGGTGGTGGTGACTCCGCTGCTGCTGGCCGGCATCCTGGCCTACTTGCTGGCACCGTTGGTCAGCCGCTTGGAGCGTCGTTTCAAACTGCCGCGCTGGCTGGCTACCGTCCTGGTCTACCTGCTGCTGATGGCGGTGCTGCTCACCGGGCCGGCGTTGATCACGCCGGTCCTGGTAGACCGGCTCAGCCAGCTGGGTCAGGCGCTGCAGGACATCATCGTGAGCATCGAATCAACCATGGGCGGAGTCATTCGCATCGG
>CAZGCX010000245.1:0-3936 GCA_964524585.1 uncultured Anaerolineaceae bacterium | reverse complement strand
TCAGTTGGCCATTCCAGGGAGCACGTTGAACGACATGCCGTGGGATGGGTTCGGCACGAACCAAGCCGGCTGGCGGAGGACTCATCTCTTCGTGCGCTAGCGAGCCAGAGCCCGATTGAAGATGATGCCAATCTGCTCAGCTCCGGCCTTCGCCAGTTGAGCAAGAGCCTTGTCGATCTGTCTCTCGGTAACGGTGCCTCGGCTCACGACCAGAGCGATCCCGTCCACGTAGGGCGCAAGCATCACCGCGTCAGAGAATTGCAGGAGTGGTGGGCTGTCAAGCAATACCACGTCGGCCCAGTTCTCAAGATCCCTCACGATCTCCCGCATCTTCGGGAGTCCCAACAATTCGGAAGGGTTGTACGCTCGTGGTCCACTGGGAACCACCTTGACGTTGTTGAATCTCGTCTCGAAAATTGCGCTCTCAATTCCATTGTCTTGAGCTATGACGGTCTTGATCCCGCGTTCGTTAGTGATTCCGAATATCTGGTCCAGAGAAGGCTTACGCAGATCGCAGTCCAGCACGACCACCGACCTTCCGGACTGCCCCAGTGCCACCGCCAGGTTGGCCAGAACAGTCGATTTCCCGGCAGCCGGCTCAACACTAGTGACCAGCAACGACCTGGGTGGCCTGCCGAAGTCCAAAGTAAGCACTCCGCTCCGAATGAGCCGGAATGCCTCTGCTGCGGATGATTTGCCGTTCTGTTGGAGGAGAAACGGGGCCCCCCTCAACTTCGGGGGAACCTTCACATGGGGAACCGAGCCAAGAAACGGCGATTGGGCCTCGACATGGAGGTCTTCCGGCGAGTAGATCGACATGTCAAGGTTCTCGAAAAGGGCGGCCAGCCCAACCCCGCTTGCGATGCCGACCAATCCACCGAGCAACAAGTTCAACGTCGTTCGCGGTTTCGACGGGGTGTCTGGCAAATCAGCGGGAATCGCAATGCTCACTGAGTTTGCACGCGCCTCATCCAGCAATCGCGCTTCTTCGTAAGCGTTGAGGATCGAACTATAGGTCTGCTCCTGAACCAAGATCTTTGAGTTCAAGTCTTGTAGTTCGGCTGAGTCCCCCGCCGCCTCATCCTCGGCAAGCAGAGTTTGCAGGCGACCACGGTAACCCTCGAGCGTGGCGTCAACCCCCGAGAGTTGATCGAGCAGAATCTCCCTGGCACTTTTCCCCTCCCCGGAATAGAGTTTTTCCCCCTCCTCAACCAGTAACTGTCCGAGGGTGTTGGAAACGAGCATCGCCGTCGTCGGATCAGAACTTTCGGCAGTGATCATCATGAGCTCAGTATTCGGGATCGACTCGGCCTTGATGGCCTCCGCTAGATCAGTAGGGTTTGCATTCAACTCAAGCCGCTCGACGACCTGCTCGAGGAACGGACGGCTACGAACCAATTGAACGTAGGTATTGATCAGCCGTTCTGTGTAGTTCAGGTCGTAGTAGCTTACGGACTGATCTTGAATTTGAGCGATCCGGACGGTCGCGGAAGCAGAGTAGATCGGCGTCATCGCAAAGGTCCCCCCAGCAACGACCAGCACCGTTACCAGGGCGGTGATGATGACCACCCACTTGCGGCGATCCAGGATTTGCAAGTAATACCGGATTTCCATGGTTTGCTCTTTCGGTAGAAAGGACTCCCCGCTTAGGTGCCCGCTGCCAGGCTGAGCCCACCAACTCGGAATGCGGTGCTCTGAAAGCGATTCACTTCCGAAGCCACCACGTGAGTGTGGAGCAGCGGCATGTTCGGATAGATCGGCAGCGAGAGGATCTCGCGGCAGATTCGCTCCGCAATCGGGAAGTCCCCAGGCCGATGCCCTTTGCTTTCATAAAACGGCTGCAAGTGGATCGGGGTCGGATAGTGAACCCCCGTGCCGATACCTCGACGGTTCAACCAGGTCCGGAGGGTATCTCGGCGGGGACTGCGAACCACATAGAGGTGATACACGTGGTGGCTGCCTAGCTTCGTGCTTGGCGGTATCACTTCGCTCTGATCGAGCAGACTGTCGTACTGCCTCGCCAACTCCCGCCTCGAGGCATTCCATTCATCAAGATGGCGGAGCTTTACCCGCAATGCGGCGGCCTGAATTGTGTCCAACCGATGATTGAACGGGGCGTACTCGTGGCGATTACGATGGACCTGACCGCAATTCCGCATCGCTCTCACCTTATCAGTAATCCGAGCATCGTTTGTGACGACCATACCCCCGTCGCCCAGCCCGCCCAGGTTCTTACTGGGGTAGAAGCTGAAGGCGGCCGCATGTCCCAGTGAGCCGACCCGACGGCCTCGGAAGCGCGCGCCATGTGCCTGCGCAGCATCTTCGATCAGCGTCATGCCATTGGCCTCGGCCAGCCGCATGAGGCGATCCACCTCGGCCGGATAGCCATACAGGTGTACTGCGATCACCGCCCGCGTCCGCGGGGTGATGGCAGCCTCGACCTGGTGAACGTCGATGCAGTAGGTGAGCGGATCCACGTCGACGAACACCGGTTCAGCGCCAGTGAATGACACGGCCGCGGCAGTAGCCATAAAGGTCATGACCGGCACGATCACCTCGTCGCCCGGTCCGATACCCATTGCCCGCAAGATCAGCTCCAGTGCCGAGAGGCCGCTGTCGACCCCAATCCCATACTCGACACCACAATAGGACGCGAATTCGCCTTCGAACTTCTCTACCTCTTCCCCAAGAACAAAGTCGCCGCGCTCGATCACTCCATTCACTGCCTGGGTCAGCTCGGCCTTGATCGGATCGTGCTGGGCGCTCAAATCAACGAAAGGGACGTTCATTGGATTCTCCTCATCTATGCCCGTCGCTGGGCGTTGCCAAACTCTTTCAGAGCCGTTCGGATGTCAATCTGAGTCCGGTGTAGAGCCCGGAAGTTATCCCGCCGGTCCATGGAACAGTTGACCGCTTCTCGAGCTTGAAATGCCGGGTCAAGGTCGGGATGACCTTCTGCCGTCGATCGGCAAAGTCCCGCGTGGCACTCTGCCCAGTTAGAACCCGTAGCCCGAGATCAAGAAGCCCCGAGTGGCCTGGTACAACCACGAGCACCAAGCCGTCCGCGCGAAGCACCCGCTTCATCTCAACGCACGCAGCCTCAAGGTCATCCACGAATTCCAGGGCGCTCACGCACACAATGCAGCCAAGGGATTTATCCGGCAAGGGCATGTGGCTGACGCTGGCCGATCGCAACCGCGCCCTGATGCCGTGCGATGCGAGGATTCGCCCGACCAATTCGTGCTGGCGGTGGATGTCAATGCCGTGAAGCTCCTCGCAGTGCTGGGCAAGCAACGGCATGAGCACTCCGCTGCCGTATCCAATCTCCAGCAGCCGGTCGAAATTGAGTCCTTCCAGCTCGGATTCCACCCAGCGGAAGCGCAGCCGCTGGATCCAGCCCAGGATCGGTCGGTAGTTCCAGTCGGCATGATCGACCTCGCCGGTTGCGATCAGCGCGCTGCGAGGCAGAAGCTGGAGGTCCGTCGCTGGAACGCCCGGTTCGAGTTTCAATGCAATTTCTGCTCTGGCTGACCGTGACGTTCAGCGCGCCTCGAGCTGGCAACGCCGCTCGTGAAGCGATCAGCCTCGTCCTTTCGGTACAGCGCCCAAATCACGTCGCCACCTACATACGGGATCGCCAGGTCTTGAGGGAAAGCCCCCAGCACCCGCGCCAGCAGCGCACCGGTCCATGAGTTTCCGTACTTCTGAATCACCAGTGTGGCCGCGCGACCGCTCCGAATCCACTTCGGGGCTCTCCCCCGGCCGATTTCACTGAACCCACAGTCCTGGGCCAATGTTCGCTGTCCCTCCATCGAGAACCATTGCAAAACACTTGGGGGGCTGTAGGCGTGCCAGGACTCGCCCATCGCTCTGGCGGTCCTGCTCTCGCGGTTCCAAGTCTCGATCAACCAGTAACCACCTGGCCGGGTGAGCCGC
>CAZGCX010000244.1:0-3947 GCA_964524585.1 uncultured Anaerolineaceae bacterium | reverse complement strand
CTCAGGGCGCCCAGGCCGCGGAACACGAGGTAAGGGAACAGGGCAAACCAGCCCAACGCAGGAGTGAGACAGGCGGTCAACATGGCGATCGCGCCCCAGACTGCCTGGCGGGTCGGACTGGCATCCGGCAGCAGACCTTCGCCGATGAGCGTCGCCACAGCTGATAGACCGAACGTTGCGGCGATCGCCAGTAGCGCCAGCAAGATCAGGGCGATCAGCTGGAGCAGTCCGCCCTCTCCAATCGCGCTCAAGGCAGCCACCAACACCGAGAGGAAAAGCACGTTGACGAACCCAAGAAGCGTCGACCGCCCCGGCATGCGCTTGGCGGCCGATCGCACTCCCTGAATGAGATCCGTAAAGAGCGTGCCCAGGACCACCAGCGTCGCCACCAGTGAGGCGGTGACAAAAGGTAACCACAACTGCATCGTCAGACGGTCGCCCACCTTCAGCTCCTTTTCGTCACGCGGCGGAGTACCAGGCCATTGCCCAGTGCCCAGCAGGCCAGAGCTACGACGGCAATGGTCCACACTGTGGGCAGTCCGGCCTCGAATCGAATGTTGGGGAGGGTTGAGGTCGCGCTTGCCGCACTCCGCAAGCCAGCCTGAACTGCTGATTCCAGTGCGGGCCCGAGTTGCTGCGCGGTCCCGGTCACACGCATTGAGACGGTCGTGCTGCCCAGCCCGAGCAGCAGGCCCACCGCAACCGCCAGCGCCGCCAATAGTTGGGCCACCGCCAGGGACGGCCACCACCTGGTGGCTGGTCGAATCGCCTGCATCACCCGAGGCCGCAAGTTCACCTTCAGCGGTTGCTCGGGCACCTCAGCGATCGACTGGAACAGGTCGCGGGCACCCGCCAGCAGCAGGCGGCAGTCCACACACTGCGCCAAGTGGGCTTCCACCCGACGCCTATCGTCGACCGGCAGCTCATGGTCCAGGTAGCTGTAGATGGACTCCGGACTCAAGTGCTCATTCATTTCCACCAAGCCTTTGCGCCAGGGTCTTTCTGGCACGGTACAAATGGCTTTTCACGTCGCTCAACGGCAGGTCCAGCGCGGCCGCGATTTCAGCATAGCTCAATTCCTGGAAGTGCCGCAACTCGATCACCACCCGGTAGTGTGGCGGCAATTCGTGGATTGCCCGGCGCACATCCCGTGCCGCCTCTTGAGCCTCCAAGTGTCGCTCGGGGCTGGCCCGACCGGGACGCGCTGCCCGGTCTCGCTCGTCGTCCAGTGGGACTTGCAACGGCCGGTTTCTCTTCAGCTGGTTCAGACATAGATTGGCCGCCAATGTCCGGACCCAGGGGCCAAAGGGCCGGTCCTCATCATACGATTCCAGCCGCTGATAGGCGCGGACGAAACTCTCCTGGGCCAGGTCCTCAGCGTCCAAGCGTTCTCCCATCATCCGCAGGCAAACGTTGTAGACCGAGACCTGATAGCGCCGCACCATCTCGCCGAAGGCTTCCGTTTCCCCACCCCGCACACGCAGCACCAGGTCACGGTCGGTGGGTTCCTGCATGGTCCAAAGAGTACTACAGGCGATTGGATGCAAAGTCGCGCCCGATCGGCGAGGAACCCGGTCCCTTAGCATGAGTGGAACCAGTCCCCGGGCTTGTGGGCCGGCGCTGGTGGCGCGAATTAACCTCGGTTAATCACCGGGTTGATAGCAAATTCAACCCAATTCGATACACTAAGTGTTGACCGGACCGGTTTCGCTTGGTAGATTACGTGCGGTTTTCTGTGATGAGGATTTGGTTTATCGAATGATCGCTGCGGCATTGATCACATTGCGGGAGGGGCTGGAGGCAGCCCTGATCGTCGGCATCGTGCTCGGCTACCTGCGCCGCATCAGCCACCCGGCGGGTCGGCGCCTGGTCTGGTTCGGGGTTGCGGTGGCGACCGCGGGGAGTGTTGCAGTTACTTTCGGGATCCAGGCGATCGGACTCCAGCTGGATGGTCGGGCCGAGCAGCTCTTTGAGGGTGCCACCATGGTGCTGGCGGTGGCGGTGCTGACCTGGATGATCTTCTGGATGCGCTATCAGGCCCGCTTGATCAAGACCTCGCTGGAGCAGGAGGTGCAGGCCGCCATCGACTCCGGTCGGAATTGGGGATTGGCAATGCTGGCCTTCATCGCAGTCTTCCGAGAGGGGGTTGAGACCGCGTTGTTCCTGTCCGCCGCGACCTTCGCCGACACCGGAGGGGGCTCGCTGGTCGGCGCGCTCGGTGGCCTGGTGGCCGCGGCCGTCGTTGGTTACCTGGTGTACGCCACCACCGCGCGGCTGAACGTTCGGCTGTTCTTCAATGTCACCAGCGCATTGCTGTTGCTCTTTGCAGCCGGATTGCTGGCGCACGGGGTTCACGAGTTTCAGGAGGCCGGCGTGATCCCCAGCCTGAATGCACAATTGTGGGACACCAATCATCTGCTCAATGAACAGTCGCCGACCGGGGAGTTCTTCAAGGCGCTCTTCGGCTACAACGGGAATCCGTCGTTCGAAGAAGTGGCAGTTTACGTGCTGTACTGGGTAACCACTCTGCTCGGGTTGCGCTGGTGGATGCAGGCCAAGCTCTCGCCCAAACTCAAACAGGCCTGAGGGCCAGATTCGGATTAACCACACCAGCCCCTCGCGGGGCTGGTGTTGTTTTACGAAAGGCTGCGATTGTCTGACATCGGCTAGGCGCCCCGCATCAAATTGATGGTCAGCCCCAATCAGGGCCGGATTCGGGGTCGGTGACCGATCGTCTACGGGCCGTTCGGTTCTGGTGCCACCCCACGGTAGGTCTCGACGAATTGCAGCGCCAGGTCGGGATCGAACTGGTCCATGCGCAATTCGCGACCCCAGGTGGTCATCACCACCGGGATGTCTAGCGATGGATGTGGGAAGCCGATCACCTTGAAGTTCGAAGCCTTGCGCATGACCTCCTTGATCTGGTCCTTGAGCTCGTCGCACGGCCGGTCCAGGGCAGCGTCACAGTTGTACCAAAAGATGACGTAGCCGTGCTCCAGGCTGTGCACCAGATAGCCTTCCGGATACGGCGCGAAGGTCTGTAGCGCGTCCTCATCGTAAAAGCCGGCGCTCAACGGCGTGGAGTAGTGGCGCCCAGAAGTGGGCGGATCGGAATTGAAAGGACCCGGTTCAACTCCTTCCGGCACGTGCTGCACACTCTCCATGGTTGGCTCAAGCACGCCCAGCGACTCAGCGGTGCCAGCCGGCGTCGGTGACGGCGCAATCTGTTGGGCTCGCGAAGCCAGAAATGCAATCCCGCCCACCCCAACCACCGCTACGGCCACCAACGTAATCGTGCGCCGGCGCGCTTCCCGCTGCCGCCGGGCCCGGAGACGGTCTTTGGTCGATGGCCCGCTCACCAAACGAGCTCAGATGTCGAGGTTGCGGACTTCATGGGCATGGGTCTGAATGAAGCGCCGTCGCGGAGGGACCGCGGCACCCATCAACATGTCAAACGTACTGTCGGCGGCCGCCGCATCCTCGATCGTGACCAGCAACAACGTTCGGTTGGTGGGATCCATGGTGGTCTCCCACAGCTGCGAGGCGTTCATTTCGCCCAGGCCCTTGAAGCGGCTGAGACTATGCCGCTTTCGGCCCAGTTGCTTGACGGTCTGTTCCCGCTCGCGCTCGGTATAGGCGTAGTGGATCTCTTTGCCGGCGGTGATCTTGTACAGTGGTGGCTGGGCGATGAACAAATGACCTTGTTCGATCACCTGCGGCATATAGCGGAAAAAGAAGGTCAACAACAGAGTCCGAATGTGGCTGCCGTCCACGTCGGCGTCGGTCATGATGATCACTCGCCCGTAGCGCAGGTTGTCAATCTCGAAGGTCTCGCCGATCCCGGTACCCAGCGCCGAGATCATAGCCTTGACCTCGTTATTGTCCAGCACCTTGTCCAGCCGGGCGCGTTCGGTGTTGAGGATCTTGCCCCGCAGCGGCAGGATGGC
>CAZGCX010000243.1:0-3948 GCA_964524585.1 uncultured Anaerolineaceae bacterium | reverse complement strand
TGCGGGGTTTTTGAGGCTTTGCCGGTCCCGTGCAGCCCTGTCCTCGGCTTGTCTGGGCCGGGATCGGGGGAGGTTCGGTCGCAGTTTCCACCCCCGGGGAGTGTGCTCGCCGGCGCGGCCTGGGACGGAGGTCAGCTGCTCGCTCAACGGGCCTCGGCCAGCACCAAAAGCTCATCAATCGGCGGACCGAGGCTCGGCACGAAGAGCTCGAATGCAATCCCGACGGTCAGCAGATCGATCTGGGCGGTCTCCCAGACCCGGTAGCCGATCGGCGCACCTCCCGCATCAAGCGCAACCGCCAGCACGCGCAAGCCGGCCTCGGCCTTGCGGTCAGAGTCTGCCAGCCGGGCAGCAACCGAAATGCTGGCGGCCAAGCCGTCTGGTTGGATGGTCGGCGTCCCCAGCTGGAGCATCACCGGGGGGTAGCGGGACTCCACTTCCCCGGCGAGCAACGCACTGGCCAGCACCGCAGAGGCACTGGCATAGCCGGGTACCGGGGGCTCGAAGTAGGCCGCGAGCAGCAGACTCGAGCCAGGAGTGAGCAGATTGAGCGGGCTGTAGGCCGGCTCGGTGACGATCGGTTGGCCGTTGGGGGCACTCAGCGTGACCAGTGCAACCACGGCCTCGACCGGTTGCGACCCGCCGCTGACAGCGAGCAACAGGCACCATACGCCGCCTTCGATTTCGGGGTAGCAGCGAGGCGACGACAGTTGGAGGGGTACCGGGGTAGCGGTGGCCACCGGTCCTTGTGCCCCGGAAATCGGAACGACGACTTCGGCTCCGATGCTCAAGAGGCGCGGATTGATGCCTGGATTGGCCAGCAGCAGTTCGGCCAACTCCACCCCATATTTGGTGGCGATCCCCAACAGCGTGTCTCCGCTTTCCACAACGTGCGTGACAGGGGTCGGGGTCGGCCCGACCGTGGCCAGCGGGGTGCCGACTGCCTGCGCAACTGCGGTGGGGGTCACGGTCGCCGTTTGTCGCGGCTGAAGCGTCGGCGTGGGCGCGACGGTCGGCTCGGGACGAGAACCCGAACATGCAACCATTACCAGGATGAGCGCAGCGGGTAGCCAGCGGGACATCGGCCGGCATTATACGTCAGGCGACCTTTAAGGAAGGGGAACAAGGTCCGCGTTGTGCCGTCGATACCGCTATGCTAGACTTCGGCGGCCTATGGACGGCTCGTCAGAGGACACCTTTAGCCAGGCGCTGTCGGCCGCCCGAGCCGGAAATCGTGTCAAGGCTCGCAACCTGCTGGCTCGCTTGCTGCGTACCGACTCGGGGACGATCGAGTACTGGCTGTGGATGAGTTCGGTCGCGCAGTCCAAGAAAGACAAGCTGTACTGCCTCGAATCGGCTCTTAAGCTCGATCCCACCAATCCATCCGTATTGCGCGGTCTGACCATCCTCGGCGCCCGGGCACCGAAGAAAAAGGAGTTGGCGTCGGCCGCCAAGATCTCGCGCCGGCAGATGCCAACGATTGCCGCCGGCCAGGCCGTCGGCCAGGCCATGCGGCTGCCGTGGAAGGCGATCGCATTCGGTGGCGTCGGCGTGGTCGGCGTGATCGTGGTCGCGCTCGGAGTGAGGGCGCTGGCACCGTATTTTGGGCCTCGCAATCTTTCTCAAGCTCCCACGCTTCCGCCGTTGAGCCCGACCCCTTCGCCCACCTCGCCAATCCCGACTGCGACCAATACTCCGATTCCGGCCGCGCTTCGAATCCTGCGCACCGCCATTCCGACTGAATTCGCGCTCACTCCGATTGCGTTCTTCGTGGAGCAGACTCCCACGCCCACCCTGGTGGCCGGCCTGACGCCGCATCCCTCATTCGAAGCCTATTCGGCTGGCATCTCAGCGATCATGCGTGCCGATTATGAGGAGGCGATCGCCTTCTTTGACCAGGTCATTCAGCTCGACGGCGCCCTTCCCGACGCCTTCTACTTCAAGGGCGAGGCGCTGCGGATGATGGCCTTGGCGGAGGGCGGGGATCAGACCGGTACGGTTTTGGGACAGGCTATCAATGCGTATGACCGGGCCATTGTGCTCGATTCGACCTTTGCTCCGGCCTACTTGGGCCGTGGCCGGGCGCTGCTGGCCCGCACACTGTTGCGGATCCAGCCGGAGGACCTGAAAGCGGAGGACCTGCCTTCCGACTTCTCACGGGCCTTCGAAGTCGATCCGCGTTTCCTGGAAGCCTATGTTGCACAGGCCGAGTTTCTGGGTCGGGTAGGCCTGTGGAAGACCATGGAAGAAATCCTGCAGGAGGCGATCGACGCCGGGCTGCGGGACCCGGTCCTGTATGTGCGAATCGCCGAGGCCCAGATCAATCGCCAGAGGTACAGCGCCGCGCTCGAAAATGCCATCGAAGGCTCCGGCTCTGATCCCACCATGCTGGACGGTTACCTGATGCTCGGGCGGGCGCTGGTCAGGCTAGAGAATTACCCACCGGCGATCGACCCGCTGTTGACCTACGTCGCCTACCGCGGCGATGACCATCGCGGCTGGAGTGACCTGGGGCGGGCGCAGTTGGAAATCGGCGATCTCCCCGGCGCCTCACACTCGATTGGCGTTGCGCTCGAAATCAATCCACGCTACGCCCCGGCCTACATGGCCCGCGGCTGGCTAAACCTGAAGGTGGGCGCCTACCAGACCGCCCTGGCCGACTTTAACGAAGCCAGGCGTTTTGGCCAGGAGTCGTTCGAACTGTTCCTCGGCTTTGGCTATGCGCACTACTATCTGGGTCACTCGCAGGAGGGCCTGAACAACGCCAACACCGCGATCACGATGGCGCAGCAGGACCAGCGCAAAGAGGTGCAGCAGAAACTGGTCTCCCGCGCCTACGCACTGCGGGCTTTGATCTCCGAGAACGCGCCCGACTTGCTGGACTACGCCGTTGACAACTGGAACTGGATCCTGGAATTACAGTTTGCCGATCCTGCCGTCGTCGACCTGGCGGTCGAACACCTGACCGAACTGACCGGTACTGCACCGACTTTGCTGCCGACTGTCACGCTGACCATCACTGCCACTCCGACGGTCACACCCTTCGGCACTCCGTTGTTCAGCCCAACGCCGGGCACACCGACCAGCACCCCGACCCCGAGCGCCACCCCGCCGGCCAGTCCGACACCAACCCGCACTCCCACCCCCACCCAAACGCAACCCCCGCCGTCCCCCACCCCGTCTCCGACCAACTTCTCCAGCTAGCGTCCCGGCCATCTTGCGCGCAGCCACGGTCCATTGCGACCCTCCCGGCAGGTTTGCGGCGGCTGCTGGAAATGCCGGCGCCGGTGCGGCTATGGACATTGGCCGGAGGTTACGCTAGAATCGCTCGTTGCACTTTCGATCGGAGAAGAATGGCAAACACAGCTTCAGCAAAGAAACGAATGCGTCAAAACCCGGTGCGGCGGAACCGCAACAAGACGATCCGCACCCGGGCCCGTTCACGCGTCAAGCAAGCGGTCACTGCAATTGAGTCAGGTGACTTGCCAGCTGCCGAGGCGGCGGTTGCAGCCGCCACCAGCGAGCTTGACCGGGCGGCCTCCAAAGGGACCATCCATCGAAGGAATGCCGCCCGTCGAGTGAGCCGCTTGATGCAACGGCTGGCCTCTTTACGCAAGGGCTAGCCACCGAACCCCTGCCTCACCGGGCCTCGGCCAAATGCCGTGGCCCTTTCTTTTCGTGCACACCTTGACGGCAGACCCCTCCCACGACACCGCACCGCGCTCGCATGCTTGACGAGCAGGTCGCGGATCTCACTTCGAAACTGAAGTCGGCGCTAAGCTCGCTCGGGATTCAACCCCCGGAGCAGATCGCCTGGTCTCCAATCCCTTTTCACGGCCAATGGGGCATCGGGAGCCCGGTGGCGTACCAGCTTGCGGCCGGTTTGCCCGCCAAAACCAATGTCAAAGAACAGGCACCCATCATCGCGGCAGAGGTGGTGGCCACGCT
>CAZGCX010000242.1:0-3964 GCA_964524585.1 uncultured Anaerolineaceae bacterium | reverse complement strand
TATGGAGCGCTCGAGCCAGGCGCCGCGCACGGCGGCTAAATCTGCTTGTGGCAGGTTGCCGCTGCGCTGCAACACCTGGCCGTCTGCACCGACCAAGGCCAGCGCATCCGAGACCTGCAGCAGCGGCTGATTTTGAGTGACCAGCGCCTCGGATTCGCTGCCCTCAAATCCTTCTTCGAGCACCGAATGGACTGACGCCCGGTAGAAATTCGCCAGCAGACCGGCCTGGGCCTCCAGCCGGGAGAGCGTTTGCTCACGAGTCACCTGTACCTGACGGAAGTAGATGAACAGGCAAAACGCGCCGACGATCAGCGCCAGGATGGCAACAAACCACAGCGTGAGCCGGAATCTGACGCTATGAACAAAGCGCCGGAGCGTGCCGGAGTCGCGGCTGGCGGAGGGCGTGCCCGCTCCCGCAGTCAACGGTTGTTCGGCAGCCTGGCTCAACGCGGCCACGGTTGTTTTGGGCGCATGCTAACCCTGGCGGTCCGGTCTGATCAGCCGGTAGCCAGCGCCGCGCACGGTCTCAAGCAACTTGGGTTCAAATGGCTCGTCGATCTTCCGGCGCAGCCGACGAATGTAGACATCGATGACATTCGATCCAGGCGCCGAGTCATAGTTCCAAACGTGTGACTCAATCATATCTCTGGTCACCAGCCAGCCGGAATTGCGCATCAGATATTCGAGCAGCGAGAATTCACGTCCGGTCAGCCGTACGTTCACCCCGGCCCGCTGCACTTGATGGGTCGCGGGATCCAGCTTCAGGTCGGCCACCTGCAGGTAGCCGGTCTTCTTCGGCAGGTCCCGCCGGAGCAACGCTCGCATGCGTGCCCGCAGCTCCTGCATGGCGAACGGCTTGACCAAGTAGTCATCGGCACCTCGATCGAGCCCCTCGACCCGATCCTCGATCGCATCCCGTGCGGTCAGCATCAGGATCGGGCTATTCACTTTCTTCCGGCGCAGGTCGTCGCAGAGTTGGTAACCGCTCTTCGACGGCAGCATGACATCCAGGATGATGAGATCGTATTGCGCGGCCAACGCAAAGGCCTCGCCCTCGTCGCCGTCGTAGCACGAGTCGACCGCATAGCCATCTTCCTCCAGGCTCCGACGCAGCGAACGATGGAGCGGGCGGTCATCTTCAACCAGCAGGATTCGCATCGGCTGCTCCAGCATACTTGTACCTAGGCAAGATGAACGGCAGGTGAAGGAAATAGGTGGGCGTGTTCATCTGATTGTCATGCGGCGTCGCTAGACTATCTGCGTTCGGAACTGAGGTCAACGGATCGCAAATGCACACCCTCAACAACCATGTCAAGCCACGCCGTCAGTGGCCGGCGGTACTGGCGGCGGTCGGCATGACGCTCTTGGTCGGTCTGGCCGTTGCCGCGCTGGGCATCAACGCCCTGCTCAACCAGGACGTCGTGCCGGTGGAGGCCGCCCCGGCCGACCCTGCGATCAGCTCGAACCAGGCGAATATCGAACAACTCCAGAGCCTGATCGCCGAGTACCAATCCCGCGAGCAGCAATACCAACAGCAGCTGCAACAAGCGGCGGACCAGCTCAACTCCACCACCTCCGAGCTGACCCAATTCCAATCGCTGGTATCGGCGTTGCAGCGGGCGGGAGTGATCCAGATCGCTCCCGACGGTCGGGTATTCGTGATGGGCGGTGGGTTCGGTGCCGGGCAGTCCCGGCAGGGTGGCGAATTTGAGGGCGACGGCGACTAGCGCCGGTCTGCCAAGACAGGAGGCCAAATGATGAATCGGCTCACCAAGTCCCTACTGCGCATCTGGATCTCCACCAGCTCGGTCGGCGCCTTCGCCATCGGCTGGTCCGCCCTGGCTCACTCGCCGAAGCCGTCCCCGCTGCAGGTGCCGGCCGGGTCAGTCTCCACCCCGGCTGAGCTCCCCGCGCTGGATCCGGTGCCTTCCCTGGAAGACCTGCTTCAGGGCCCGGCAGCCTCCCACTCCGCGCAGCCCAGCCTCGTGTTCAGCATGCCGATGTTGCGGACCCGCGGATCGTGATCCAGTACGACGAATTCCCCGCCATGAGCACCACGGTGCAGTTGGCGGCCGAGGGAGATCCGGCAAGGTTGCGACCCGCATTCGATCAGGTGCGCCGATTCGTGGAGCAGTCGGAGCGGCGTTTCTCGCGTTTCATCCACGACAGTGAACTAGCCCGCCTCAATCGTTCCGCCGGCCACTGGTTCGAGGCGTCCGAGCCAATGCTGGCACTGATCACCGAGGCCGTAGTTCTGTATCAGCTGACCGATGGACTATTCGATCCATCGGTGCTTAACGCGCTGCGGCTGGCAGGCTACGACCGCAACCTGGATGAGATTCGCGGTCAGGATCTTCCGCCCGGTCACCACTCTAGTAGCCCCTCCCTGCCTTTCGATCAGATTCGCCTGGATCCCGAAACGGGCGGAATCCGCCTGATGGCCGGGATGCAGATCGATCTGGGCGGCATCGCCAAAGGTTGGATCGCCTCACGGGCGGCAGAGTTGCTGCTGGAGGTCACCGAGGTCTGCGCAGTCGGCGCCGGCGGGGATATGGCGTTGGTCGGACTTCCGGCGACTGCCAGCGCCTGGGAGGTCGGGCTGGAAGATCCGGGTCAGGCAGAACGAGTGCTGGCAGTGCTCAGGGTGCAGCCGGGCGGGTTAGCCACCTCGACCGTCACGCGCAGGCGATGGTCCCAGGCAGGGGTGCCCCGCCACCACATCATCGATCCTCGCAGCGGCGCGCCATCCGACTCGCCCTGGTTGAGCGTCACCGTGAGTCACCCTTCCCCAACACTCTCAGAGGCATTTGCCAAAGCGCTGCTGGTCGCCGGCCCGAGCGCCGCGCCGGTCCTGGCCGCCCGGGCGCAGGGTCTGAAGTACCTGGCGATCGGTCCAGCAGGTGAGATGACGGGGAACTTCGATCCGTCGCAGATCATCAGTGTCCCAGAACCAGTTGTCTGACGCCGAGGTAACCGGGACTCCGCTGCCGTATCGGTGGATCTTGCTGGCATTGCTCGGCCTGCTGGTGTTGCTGGCCGGGGCTGCCTCCCTCGTAACTCCCTTGGGGCCGGCAGTACATGGCCTGTTGAACTGGGCGTTCGCTTTGGACACCACCCAAAACAGCACCTGGTACGTCACCCGCGCCTCCGGCATGTTGGCCTACCTGCTGCTCTGGCTGTCCACGGCCTGGGGATTGGCGATTCCCAGCAAGATCATCGACCGCCTGCTGCATCGCAGCTTCACCTTCGACTTTCATCAGGTGATTTCGCTGCTCTCACTGGGATTTCTGGCGCTCCACATCGGGGTGCTGACCGCCGACCACTTCCTACCCTTCACGCTCGCCCAGTTGTTGGTTCCCTTTATCGCGCCCTATCGCCCATTCTGGGTCGGCCTGGGTGTGATCGCCCTGTATGTCAGCGTCCTGGTCACAGCGACCTTCTACTTGCGGCGGCGGATCGGCCTGAACGCCTTCCGCCTGATCCATTACACCAGCCTGATCGGATACGTCGGCGCGACGGTGCACAGCATCTTCTCGGGGACCGACTCATCGCTCCCGGTGGCGATGCTGCTGTACTACGGTACGGCGATGGTGATCGTGTTTCTCACGGTCTACTGGGTGTTTGTGGTCTGGCAGGCGCGCCGGCTCGAGGCTGATCCGGCGGGCTAGGCTTCCGGACTGCTGTCGGCAGGAGCAAGCCGGGGCGTGCCTCCGGCGCGCCCCACCCGATCGCGGAAACAATCGGACCCTACTAGCCCTGCTCAAGCGCCCGCTTCAACCCCTTGAAATCGGTGTCCAGTTGTTTCTCAAACTGCTTGCCCACCAGTCCTTCGGCCAACTTGAAGAAGCCTCCGACCTCCGCCTGGCCGGCCATTGTCAGCTTGGTTCCGCTACCATCCGGTTCCAGCGTGATTGTGAAGTCGAACGGAACCGGCCCACCCAGCGTCTTCTGGCCGTAGCGGTTT
>CAZGCX010000241.1:0-4017 GCA_964524585.1 uncultured Anaerolineaceae bacterium | reverse complement strand
TCGGCGCGGCGCAGAATCGCTTTGATTCGAGCCACCAATTCGCGCGGGTTGAACGGCTTGGTGAGATAGTCATCGGCGCCGAGCTCCAGCCCGACGATCTTGTCCACGTCTTCGTCGCGGGCGGTCAACATGATGATCGGCACTTCAGATTTGGCTCGGGTCTGACGACAGACTTCAAAGCCGTCCACCTCGGGCAGCATCAGGTCCAGCACGATCAGTGCCGGCTCGCGTTCCTCAATCATCTGCAGCGCCCGCGCGCCGTCGCTCGCCGATTCGACCTGGAACCCCTCCCGTTCCAGGTACATGCGCGTCAGGTCGACGATATTGGGCTCGTCGTCAACGACCAGGATCCGCTTGCCGGCCATACGCTACTCTAGCGGTTTACCCGCAAATGACGTGTTACCAACGTGTAAATTCGTGATTGGAGGCGCTGGCGACACGAAATGCCGCGGAATGTGAAGTCCATGTCCCGGTGTTGTTCACGAACTCGTACGACCTGGACTCTAGCCAACCAGCGCAACGGCCTCAATCTCGACCGAGGCGCCGCCGGGCAGCTTTTCGACCTGCACTGTGGAGCGGGCGGGAGGATCCGTGGCGAAGAATCCGGCATAGACCTCATTCATCTGTGCAAAGCTGCCCAGATCTACCATGAAGACCGTGGTTTTCACCACCTGCTGAAGCGACGACCCACCTGCCTGCAGTGTGGCGGACAGGTTGGTCAGCGCCTGCTGGGTCTCGGCCTCTGTTCCGCCCGGTACCAGACTCCGCGATTCGGGGTCCACGCCGGTGGTGCCGGAAACAAACACCAAGTTGGCGGTGCGAATGGCGGGCGAGTAGGGGCCAAGTGGTTTGGCGCCGTTTTCTGGAATGACAACTTGGCGCATCGTATCTGACATCGTTTTGTACTCCGTTCGGCGATGCGATTCTACGTCCCGACCGGTCGACTGGCAAAGCAGCCCGGCCGAGTTCCAAGCCCGCAACAAATCGGGGCGCTCGATAGAGCGCCCCGATTGGCGATCACCTGGGTGGTGATGGTTAGTCATCCACTACGATATTGACCAGACGCCCCGGCACCACAATCACCTCCGCCGGGTCTCGCCCGGCCAGATGCCGCTGCACAGTCTCGCTGGCTAGCGCCAGTTCGCGTGCCCGCTCGTCCTGGATCCCGGCCGGCACTCCAATCCGATCGCGGACCTTCCCGTTGACCTGGATGACCAACGTGATCTCGTCTTCAGCGGCCAACTCCGGATCGAATTCCGGCCAGGGCTGCTGGTGGATCGAGTACGGATTGCCGCGCCGCTCCCACAGCTCTTCCGCGATGTGGGGAGTTGCAGGCGCCATCAGCAGCAGCATCGTGTCGACCGCATCCTCGTAAACCTGCGTGCCCTCCAGTCCAGATTCGCCGATGGCGTTGCTCAGCTGCATCAGCCCCGAAATCACGGTATTGAAGTCGAACTGCTCTAGATCCTCGGTGACAGCTCGGATCGTCTGGTGCACCCGGCGTCGCAAGCTGCGCACGGCATCCGGGTCTCCATCCGGTGAAACCGAAGCCATGGGTCCTTGGGCCTGGTCCCACACGCGATGCAGCCAGCGCACCACCCCCTGGATGTTCTGACCGTTCCACGGTCCACCCTCGGTCCAGCGGTAGCCAAACATCAAGTAGGCGCGAACCGTGTCAGCACCGTAGCTGGCCACCTGCTCATCCGGATCCACGACGTTGCCGCGTGACTTGCTCATGCGCTGACCATCCGGGCCGAGGATCTGGCCCTGGTTGCGCAGCTTGAGCATCGGCTCGGGCCCCTTGGTAACGCCCAGGTCGCGAAACGCCTTGTGAAAGAACCGCGTGTACATCAGATGCAGCGTAGCGTGCTCGATCCCGCCGGTATAGGTGTCGACCGGCATCCAGTAGTCGTACTGCTCCGGATCGAACGGGCCGCCCGCGTAGTCCGGGCTCAGGTAGCGCAAGTGGTACCAGGAGGAGCACATGAAGGTGTCCAGAGTGTCGGTATCGCGCTCGGCTGGCCGCTCACAGATCGGGCAGGTGGTTTGCTTCCAGGTCGGGTGCAGCTTCAGCGGGCTCTGCCCGGTCGGCAGCCAATCGATCTCATCCGGCAGCAGCACCGGCAGTTGATCCTCCGGCACCGGCACCTGGCCGTGCTCCGGGCAGTACACGATCGGGATCGGTGCGCCCCAGAAACGCTGGCGAGAGATGGTCCAGTCCCGCAGCCGATAGCCAACCGCCGCTTCTCCTAGGTGATGCTCCACCAGGTAGTCGATCGTGGCCGGGATCGCCCGGTCGGCCGGCGTGCCGGTCAGCGGCCCGGAGTTGATCATGTCCCCATACACGACCGTAGCCCCGGCCATGTGCTCGGCATCCGGCGGATCTGTGTCGGGTGGCTTGATGACCGGCCGTATTTCCAACTCGTATCGGCGGGCGAATTCGAAGTCGCGCTGATCGTGGGCTGGAACCGCCATAATGGCACCAGTCCCATAGCCCATCAAGACATAGTCGGCGATCCAGATCGGAATGCGTTCCCCGTTGACCGGATTGGCGGCGTAACTCCCGCTGAATACGCCCTCCTTCTCCCGGTCCAATGCCTCGCGCTGGATATCAGTCTGACGCACGGCCTGCGCCACGTAGCGCTCGACCTGCGGGCGTTGCTCCTCGGTGGTGAGCTTGTGGACCAGCGGGTGCTCCGGAGCCATGACCATGAAGGTCGCACCCCACAACGTATCCGGTCGGGTAGTGAAGACCGGGATTTCGTCGTCGGTCTCGGTGCGAAACACCACATTGGCCCCCTCGCTGCGGCCAATCCAATTGGTCTGCAGCAGCCTGACCGGCTCGGGCCAGTCCAAGTTCGAGAAGTCCAACAGTTCATCCGCGTAGTCGGTGATCCGGAAGAACCACTGCTCTAAGTCCTTCTTCACTACCGGAGTGCCACAGCGCTCGCAGACCCGGTCCTCTCCGACCACCTGCTCGCGGGCCAGGGTGGTCTGATCTTTGGGGCACCAATCCACTGGGGACATTTTCTTGTAGGCCAGCCCAGCCTTGAAGAGCTGCAGGAAGAACCACTGGGTCCAGCGGTAGTACTTCGGGTCAGACGAGATCGCCTCCCGCGACCAGTCCCACATGGCGCCCATGCTGCGCAACTGCTGCCGCATCCGTTCGATATTGCTGTAGGTCCACTCTTTCGGATGCGTGTTGTTTTCGATGGCGGCGTTCTCAGCCGGCAGCCCGAAGGCATCGAAGCCGATCGGAAACATCACGTTGTATCCCTTGCGGCTCAGGTAACGCGCCTGCGCGTCGGATGGCGCCATGATGTACCAGTGCCCGATGTGCAGGTTGCCGGAGGGGTAAGGCAGCATGGTCAGGTAGTAGTATTTCTCCCGATCCGGGTCGATTTCGGCCCGATACAGGCCGTCACGTTCCCAGCGATCCTGCCATTTGCGCTCAATCTGGGCCGGATCATAGCGTTCGGCCCGCACCTCCCGCACGGATTCAGTGTCGCTCAAAGTCAAACTCCCTTCGGACAAAGCAATCGCCCCTCCGCCTACAGGGACGAAGGGGCGCTCCGCGGTACCACCCTGGTTGTCCGGCTGCGCTCGAGGTCGAGCGCTGCTGGACCACTCATCGCGCGCTAACGGGCGCCTCCGCCTGCGACTACTGGTTTCACCGCAGGTGCCTGCCCGACTCCGGGCGGCAGGCGAGTTCGACCTTATGAAGCTTGGCGCCCCACTGACGCCCGGCCGCGCTCACACGCATCGCGGCTCGCTGGTGGGTGGTCTACTACTCCTGCCAGGGCATTGCTTTTCGGCCACGTGAGACCACGCGCCCGATCCAATTGTGCAGCCCGGCCACTCTATCGGCGGGTGACCGGTGCCGTGGTGCCTATCCCCAAGGGTACCGGGACTGGGCCCCCCGAGGTCTGGGGCAAGTCCCACAAGAGCTTGGGACCAGTACCAGAAGTTCTGGCACAGGTGGACCCAGTGGGATTCGAACCCACGACCTTCTCAATG
>CAZGCX010000240.1:0-4029 GCA_964524585.1 uncultured Anaerolineaceae bacterium | reverse complement strand
TCAGCGAAGCGGACTTTGCGGTCGACGCCGCTCTGAAACTCGACCTCACCACACGGCGTAAGGATTACGGCTGGCTGTCCGAAGAAAGCCCCGACGATCGGTCGCGCCTGAAGTACTCGCGGGTGTGGATGATCGATCCCATCGACGGGACCGGCGCGTTCCTGCGCGAGATTCCGGAATGGACCATTTCCGCGGCCCTGGTCGAGGACGGAGTTCCGGTCATCGGCGTCGTCTATAATCCGGAGAAGGACGAGTTCGTCCACGCCATCCGCGGCGCCGGTGCATTCCTAAACGACGAGCAGATCCACACGACCGACCAGGCGACGCTGGAAGGCGCCAAGATGATCGCGAGCGGCGGTCTATTCAAAAAGAAGATCTGGGAAGACCCCTGGCCCAACGTGACGGCCCAATGGGTGAATTCCGTCGCCTACCGTCTTGCGCTGGTTGCCGATGGACGCCCTGGGACTTACCACAACGTGCTGCGCCAGCACGGTTTGGGGCAGCTCTTCGAAGTCTCTGCCGTTTCGGAGCTGGTCGGGGCCGAGAAGCCGGACCGGCGCATGTTCGAATACGCCCTCAACCAGCTGGGAATCGGCCCGCGCGATTACCCTCGGGTGATGATGGTCGGAAATCGACTGGAGCGTGATGTGCTGGGCGCGAACGCGTTGGGACTGATCAGCGTGTGGCTGGATTGGTCACCCCGGTACAGCAAAACCCCTGCGCAAGATCTGGAGGTCCCGCGCTATACGATTCGAGCTCCGATGGAACTCCTACCAATTCTGCAGGAATTGGAGCGGCCACCGGCCTCGGAATAGCACGCTGGCCAACGGAGCGGCAGTCCTGTGGCTCCATGCCATCACCCAAACAAGTGCTTCAAGCTGGCCGGTAGCTGGGCAAGGTACTCCGATGCCCGGCTCTGGTTGCTTCCGGGCTCCCCACATTCAAACGCCAACCACCCGTTGAACTCAGCCGACTCAAGCGCCCGTAGGGCGGCCTGAAAGTCGGTCGTTCCTTGTCCCGGCAGTCGACGATTGCTGTCGGCCAGGTGTACGTGCCCGATGGTTGAGGCGTGATCTGCGATTGCCCCGGCAAGATCGGGCTCGTCGAGCGCCATGTGAAACAGGTCGGCGACGATTCCGAGTGCAGGCTGCGCAAGCGGTTCGATCAGCTCGGACGCCTGATCCAGCCGGTTTAGCAGGTGGGTCTCATAGCGGTTTACCGGTTCAACCCACAACTGGACGCCTGCTCTTTCAGCGAGTTCGCCAAGCTGAACCAGTTGGGCCCGCAGCAAGTCCCACTCCAGTTCAGCCGCGGATCTAAAGGGTGACAGATCCGGCAGCAGCGGACCAAAGAAGTGCGGCACGAAGTTCACGCCGCGCACTCCCATCCGGCCGCCGAGCGTAATTGCCTCGCTGAGTTCGGTGACCGCTTGTTGGCGTTCGGCCGGATCTGGATCGAGAAACCGAGATCGCCGCCCGTGATTGATTGTGGCAGCCACCACACCGTTGCTCCCGCTGAGCCGCTCGACTTCGCCAAACTGCGACGGCAGGTGCTCACTCCAAAACTCGATTCCCTGTAACCCAAGCTCAGCGGCCTGTGCGAAGCGGTCGGCCAGGTTGGGACCCGGCAGCATGTCTTCCTGAACCGCCACCTTCCAGTCGCCGTTCATAGTCACTCCTGTAGTCCGAAATGGGTCAGGATCTCTCTGACGCCGTCGGCCGTTGGCAGGCTGGCCACGTAGCCCACCAGCTGCTTCACTTCGGCATTTGCATTGGAGGGCGCGGCGCTGGTCCCGACCCTCGCCAGAAACGGAAGGTCAACGTCCGAGTCGCCCACGCCCAGCATGCGGCCCGGATCGATCTCAACCGTGTCGGCCAAGAGGGCCAGTCCTTTGCCCTTGTCGACGCCGCGTGGCAGCACGTTGAGACAGGAGCTGGAGTAGACCAGGTCAACCCGATCCGCCAGGTCGCCCAGCGCCTCCCGGGCGCGCGGCTCGAGCAGCCGCGTGTTCGCTGGATCGTTGGCAAACAGCGTGAGACTGTACTCCTTGCCGGGCTGGAAATAGGCGAACCCGGTCGCAACCAGCGTTTCGCGAAGCCGAGGCTTGATGCGCTCAAAGCTGCCCAAATGGGCCTGCAACTCTGGATGGGGAACAAACCGATAGTTGCCGGGAAGATACATGCCGGCGCCGTTCTCATAGATGCCCGGCAGGTGCCCGTCGATTGCCTGGAGGAACACCTCAAGGTACGCCGCAGGTCGTCCAGTACACAAGGTGACCGCTGGACGCCCCGGCTCAGCTCGGGCGGTGAGGTTCATGGCGGCCAACTCCGCCGCGAGCCCGAGATCGAGCGGCTGGGCTTCCCCGTCGCTGATCACCCCGTCGATGTCGAGCACGATCAGTTCGATTGGTTCAGTCGTCATGCCATTCCGGTCCGGACTCCAATGATATCCAGATTGGGCGGTATTGAGAACCGGCGAGCCGGTGCCGATTGTAGGACCATGCCTGATGAGCCGAAGCCCGCACGAATTGCCCTTGACCGCATAGAACATCCGTGCTATTCTTATCGACATCTCACCAAAAGGAGGAGCAGCAACATGGGATTCAGTGGAGTGGTGCATGTAGAGCTTTCCGCAAAAGACCCCAAGGCGGCTGGGAAGTTCTACGAGGATTTGTTTGGCTGGAAGATCGAATTTGATGAGCAGATGGATTACGTCCAATTCGGCAACGAGCAGGGCAGCATCGGTGGTGGATTCGTGAAGGTCGACGAAAACACCCCGGCCGGCACGGTCGTCCCCTATGCCGCGAGCGATGACATTGAAGCCTCGCTAGCCAAGGCCGAGTCGCTCGGCGCCACCACCATCGTGCCCAAGACCGAGATCCCGGGTATCGGCTGGTTTGGGATTTTCGTTGATCCCAGCGGCAACCGGATCGGTATCTACACCGCCAACAGTATGGAGTAGGCGAAACTCCGCCAAACGATCACGGGCGGCCCATCGGACCGCCCGTTTTGATTCAAGGTGAACTCGAGGGGTAGCTAATTATTGAAGTCCACTGTGCAGCCGTTGGTGAAGCCGACCGTCAGGCTCCAGCCACCTGGGTCGGCACCACTCTCAAACTGCAGCAATAGGACATCGGAAGTGCTCGGGCCAACAGAACGATCGGAAGGATTGTTCTGCCAGCCGGAAGTGATCGTGGCAGTTGAGCCGAGATCACCATCCCATATGTTGGTGCCATCGAGGTGGATCTGCCTCAGGTTGGTCGAATGCGACCAGCTGACCTGAATGAAGTTGATCTCAATCGTTCCCGCTGGACCGTTGCTGAGTTCCCAGCTCACCTCGTTGCCTGACTTGTTGAAATTGCTGAGGCCGATCCCCGTGCATGGATTGAGTGTGGGCGTCGGGCTTGGTACCGGCGTGTTGGACGGCGTCGCGCTCGGGGTCGATGACGGAGTCAGAGACGGTGCAGGAGTCGGCTCGACATCCACTGTGAACCGCACGTGAATCCATTCGCTCCAAATGCCTTCGTCATCCATGGCTCGAGCGTGCAGCTCATGCTCGCCCGATTCAATCGTCATTCCGCCGGGCCACTGGAAGGGCGGTCCCAGGCTGTGGGTCAGGCAGACCGCGGTGCCGGTGAATGCGCAGTAGCGCACGGCGAACTGGTCCTGCTCGTGCACCTGGACATTGCCGCCATCGATGTAGATGATCTTGAATTCGATCTTCGCGATCCCGGTCCCATTGTCGGCGGTGAAGCTGCCGATCGGCGCGCAGTTTACTGGATCGACGTTGTCCGGATCGTACGCTCGTGCTTCGCCCATCAGCTCGTCAGTCCAGTCGTAGAGGGAGCCGTTGATCGGGTCATTGATCTCGAGCACCGGCTTGACCTTGCAAACGGTTGGAGTGGGAGACGGCCCGGTGGTCGCGGTCTTGCTCGGCGTCGGGGTCTTGCTGGCCGTGGGACTCGGTGTCCCGGTCGGCGTCACAGTAAGAGTGCCGGTGGGTGTGAGGCTGGGCGTCGTACTGGGGCCT
>CAZGCX010000239.1:0-4040 GCA_964524585.1 uncultured Anaerolineaceae bacterium | reverse complement strand
CTGGATATCGGAAACGTGGGTGAGCTTTCGAGGACCGTCGCGCATGCGCTCCAGGTGCACCACCAGTTCCAGGGCCGAGGCGATCTGCTCGCGGATGGCGCGGGTTGGCAGGTCCATTCCTGCCATCATGGTCATGGTTTCGATACGGGACAGAGTGTCGCGCGGGCTGTTGGAGTGAGCGGTGGTCATCGAGCCTTCGTGACCGGTGTTCATTGCCTGCAACATGTCCAGCGCGGCCTCGTCGCGGATCTCGCCGACGATAATGCGGTCGGGGCGCATTCGCAATGAGTTCACCACCAGATTTTGAATGGTGACCTCGCCGCGTCCTTCAATATTGGGCGGGCGGGACTCCAGCGTCACCACGTGTTCCTGGCGTAGCTGCAGCTCGGCGGCGTTTTCTATGGTGATGATCCGCTCGTCCCCTGGAATGTACTGCGACATCACGTTCAACATCGTGGTCTTGCCGGAGCCGGTGCCGCCGGAAATAACCATGTTGATCTGCCCGATCACGCACGCCTTGAGAAACTCGATCACCTCGGCGGTGACCGTGCCGTACTCAATCAATTGCTCCACCGTGATCGGGTTCTTGGCGAACTTTCGGATGGTGAGCGCCGGCCCTACCAACGAGATGGGCGGGATGACCGCGTTCACGCGCGAGCCATCCTGCAAGCGGGCGTCCACATACGGGCTGGACTCGTCGATGCGCCGGCCCAGCGGCGCAACGATTCGATCGATGATTCGCATCAGGTGATCGTCGCTCTCAAACGAAGCGGGCTCGCGCACGATCTTGCCTCTTCGCTCGATGTAGATGTTCTTGGCACCATTCACCATCACCTCGGTGATGGTCTCGTCTGCCAACAGCGGCTCGATCGGCCCCAGCCCCAGGATCTCCGCCACGATCTGCTCGAACAGCCGCCGACGCTCCGGGCGTGAGAGCACGATGTTCATCTCGGTCAGAATGCTTTCGAACAGCTCTTCGATCTGGCGCCGGACTTCGGCCGTCTGGGTGACATCCATCGTCGGGTCCAGCTCCTGCAGCAGCCGATTCTGAACCTCGTTCTTGATATCGTGGATGCGGCCGCCGGGTGTCTGCCCCGGCGGAGCGGTGCGTCGGGCGCTCAACCCACTCAGTCGAGAGGTCCCGCCAGTCGAGCCGGGGGTGAACGGCTTCTGCTCGACCGGAGCTTGTTCCTGGGTCTCAGTTTGACCTTGCTCTATGCGCTTCAGCAGCGACACGGGTTATCCTCCCTGCCTGTTTCCATTGGGTTAGCGTCCAAACAGGCGCGGTCGTTCGCGAACCTGTTCTTCCTGTTCCGACTCCTCACGGGCGACCAACCGTTCCTTGATGGTACCCATCAATTGGATAATCGCCCGGGATTGCGGCCCGCTCCGATCGCTGAGCAGTAGCGGAACACCCTTGTTGATGGAGGCGGTCACGGTCTTCTCGTCCAGCGGGATCACGGATTCGACTTCGTGCTTCAGGTTTTCCGCCACCGCGTCGGAGGAGATCCCGCCCTTGCGGTCCATCTTGTTCAAAACAAAACACACGTTGTCGGTCGGGAATTCGAGAATGTGCAGTAAGTCGAACAGGTGCCGGGCGTCCTTGATGGCTGGGATGTCGGGCGTGCAGACCGCGATCAGCAGATCCGAAGCGTCCAGGATCGCCAAGGTGGTGTCATCCATAGTGGAAGCAGTATCGACGACCACATAGGCAAAGTGACGCTTGAGAAAGTTGATGATACTGCGGATATGGTCGGAGGTGACCTCGTCCGCCATTTCCGGGCGCGGCGGGGCCGCCAACACTCGGAGTCCGCTCTCGTGTCGCAGCAGGATGTCGTCCACGATCTCAGGGTCAATCTCCTCGGTGCGTGCGGTCAGATCGTTGATCGAGTACTTGGCCTGCAGGTTCAAGAAGACCGAAACGTCGCCAAACTGCAGGTTTCCATCCACCAGCACGGTCGGAGTCTCTTCGGTGTCCAATCCCAACGCCATGTTGGTGGCCAGGGTGGTGCAGCCGACCCCGCCCTTTGGGCTGTAGAAGGTCAGTACCCGGCCGTTCGGTCGGTGGGTCGGACCGTATCCCGGGGTTCCCGGAACTTGCGCCGCAACCGCCGGCACGGGCCGGTCGTATTCCTTGCGGGCTTCGTGGGCACGCACAGACAGGTTGCGGATGGTCTGGATCAGTTCTTCGCTGGAGGGCGGCTTGACCATGAAGTAGCGCGCCCCAGCCAGCATGGCGCGCTGCATATAGTCCGGCTCACTCTGCACCGAGAGGATGATCACTTGCGTGAACGGGACCTCTTGCAGGATCGCCTCGGTGGCGGTGATCCCGTCCATGTCTTCCATATTGATATCCATGATGACGATGTCGGGCTTGGACTCGGTGGCGATTTCAATCGCCTCCTGTCCAGAACGTGCCGCCCCGACGACCACAATGTCCGACTCGAACTGCAGCAACTTGCGAATATTCTCGCGAGTCTCTGCGAAGTCGTCGACTATGAGGACGCGGACGTTGTCTTCCGCGCTTTCCGTCATCTAGGATTCTCCAGATCTAAGAGCTTGCGTGGCGCTAGCCTGCGGGTGTCGGCTCAGGCTCGAAGTTGGGTGGAAAGTCCAACGTCGGAGCCTGCAGCACCGGCTCCAAACCATAGGGCAGCTTGGAGGGCACCGCGATATTGTAATTGTCAATCAGCGCCTGCAGCGTCATGCTGTCGGTGTCCAGATCGGCGGTGGGATCGTTCGGGCTGCGTAGGGTCAGGGTCATATCCACCCCGGCGCCCATGGCCCAGTTCAAAGCCAGCGCGTCCTGCGGCTCGACGATCAGTGTGACGATGTCGGGAGGCGTTGCAGCTGGCTGCTCGACCGGAACCGCTGCCTGCGATGTCGGTGCGCCTGCCCCCTCCGGCGTAGCCACGACCACCGGCTCAGCCTCTTCTTGTGGCAGGGCGAACGTGCCGACACCAAGCACCGTTGCGTTGCTGATCAGGCGTTGTGTGACCAAGCGCGGGCGAGCCGGACCCGAGGGAACCGCAAAGAAGTCCTGGCCGGATGTCTCGTCGAAATCGATCTTCCCCACCTGTGCCGCGGCTTCCGTTTGCTGGCAGTTGAACTCACCTTCGGTGACGATCACGCTGGAGCAGCTGAAGGAAGTCAAGAGATCGCCGCTGCCGTTGAACAGAAAGATCGAACGGTTGGGCGTCGGGCTCTGGAAGTCCTCATCCAGATCGACCATCAGCATGCTGACCAGTACATCCACCTGATCGCCAGCCCGCACTGCGAACGCGACCCCGGAGAAGCGATCCATGGGGATTGAAATCGCGGTAAAGCCTGGTGGGATCAGGAAGGCCGAATCGGACCCGACGCCTGCCAGGTCGCCGGCCTGGTCGGTGATCATGTTTTCGGTGATCGGCACGCCGCGGGCGATTTCCATGCGGGCTCGCTGCCCGATCACGCGGTTCAGATCATCCATCATGGTTTCGACTTTGTAGTCGGCCGGATACGGCGAAACAATCACCGCTTCGGGCGGGATGACCGCTCCCCGCGCGATGTGCTGGGCGGCAATTACGATCTCCGCTTCACCGATCGGCGTGGGCGTAGGTGGCACTTGCTCCCCCCCGCCGCCCCCTAAGCCGTTGAGGACCACGAAGGCCCCGGCGGCCCCGACCAGCAGTAGCAGTGCTAACAGAATGAAAACGCGACCACGGCGCATTATGCCTCCTTGGACTTCGCGGACATGCCCAGCCGGCCAGCGTCCCGGTATGATACTGCTCTGACTTCAAATGTCAAGCAGGCCGATCTGGGGAGCCATTTTTGCACAATTTTGATATTTTTGCGCATGTGCATCCGAATGATTCTTCAAGAAAGAAGCCCTATCGGAGATAGGGCTCCCTCGCTATTGGCAGGTGGTCGAGGAGTTCCTCGAAACCTATCCCACTGGGTACCTAGATGTTGCTCACGATATTGCTGAACACGTTCCCAATGGCGGGTCCGAGCAGCGCAAGGATGATGATCACGACAACAGCGACCAATACAAGAATTAG
>CAZGCX010000238.1:0-4067 GCA_964524585.1 uncultured Anaerolineaceae bacterium | reverse complement strand
CTCGCATCGACCTTCTTCTACCAGCAGTTCCTCGCCAGCTACGTCTCGGAAGGCAATAAGGTTTACGGACTGCTGACCATCCCCCGTAGTGATCCCCCCGCCACCGGCTTCAAGGCGATCGTCTTTTGCCACGGGTATGTCCCACCGGACAGCTACCGCACGACTGAACGCTACGTCGCCTACGTGGACTACTTGGCCAGGAACGGGTTCGTGGTCTTCAAGATCGACTACCGGGGTCATGGGCAGTCTGAGGGCGAACCGACCGGCTCGTACTTCTCCCCCGGATACACGATCGACGCCGTTGCCGCGCTCAAGAGCCTGCAGACCCTGGACTTCGTCGACCCGCAGGGGATCGGAATGTGGGGTCACAGTATGGCCGGCAACCTGGTGCTGCGGGCCATGCTGATCGAACCGGACGTTCGGGCGGGAGTGATTTGGGCCGGGGCAGTCTACAGCTACGATGACTTTGCGGCCTACGGGATCAGCGACAGCACTTACCGGCCGCCGGCGACCGCCGAATCAGGCTCCGACCCCAGAAGCAGATCCCGAGAAATCCTTGACACGTACGGCCTTCCCGATACTGCCACGGCCTACTGGCGAGCCGTCTCGCTGACCGAGAACATCGGCTTCCTCAACCGTCCGCTGCAGATCCACCACGCGCAGGACGATCCAGTGGTGAGCATTCACTACTCAGAGGATCTGGCGGCTGTGCTGCTGGAGAACGCCAAACAGTACGAGTTCTTCCAGTATGAGGGCGGCGGCCACAACCTGAACTCCCCCTATTTCGAGCTGGCAATGCAGCGGACGGTTGCGTTCTTCCGGGACAACCTGTAGTCGAGGCGCATACCGGCTGCGGTGCAAGCGCCCGTGCGAGGGTGAAGAAGGGCTGGTCATCCGCTCAGATCAGACCCAACCAGGGTTCGACCCAAGTTCCCAACGCTAGGATGCCGGCTGGGTTACGGTGTGGCGGTCTCGGTTGGGGTCGGTGTCGACGTTGGTGTCGCCGTCGGGGCAGAGGTGGCGGCCGTCGTGGCGCTCGGCGTAGCGGTCGCGGTCGAACTGCCAACCACGATCTGCACGTAGATCTCATCACCGAAATAGGTCCCGCTGGCATTGGCCATGCGCCAGTTGCCGCGGTAGGTAGCAGCTGTGTTGGGCGCGGTCAGATCCACCGAGAGGTTGACCTCACTCCCGGTCGGGACTGCACTCGACAACGAGATCGAAGAACCGCCCATCGCCTCGCCACCGGTGAAGTTCAGCTTGAACCCCGTTTGCCAGTCGCACGAGCCGCTATTGCGGACCCGCCAGGTTTTGGTGAATTTCTGCCCCGGAGTCATTTTTGTGTTATCCGGAATGGTCACGTCTGAAACGAAGGTCAGGCCGTAGCACGAGGCGGTCGGAATCACGCCGGCGGCAGTCGGTGCGGGCGTGATCGTAGCCGCAGGAGCTTCCGTGGGGTTCGGCGTGGGCGTGGCCGTTTCGGTGGGCGTGGCGGTCGGCATGGCCAGGGCGGTAGAGGTCAGATCGGCGGCAAAGGTGGCCACCGCCTCGGTCTGCAGCTGCTCAACCGGGATGGTCGGCGTTGCATCTTCGCCGCCCGATCCGCAGGCAGCGAGCAGCCCGGCGGCCAGAATCGCGGTGATCAAGCGGAGCGAAACGATGTGGGCTTGGCTCAGGTGGGCTGAGTTGCTGTTGTGCGTTTGCATGGTGAGATCGGGGGCGAGTCTACCCTAAGTTGGGTGGCGTTAGGTGTGCAAGAAGTGTCGCAAAGAAGTATCGCCCTTTCGAGCAGCGCCTACGTTCACCATTGTGGAGGCGCCTGGGCCATACGGCGCCTCAGTATCCTTCCTGCACGAACCGTGGCCGGAAGGTGCCGGACCAGGTTCGATTGAAGCACAGTGAGGCGCCGATCATTCGCACCGACGCCGACACAGGCCGCGCAAATCGATATGATACGATTGTGTAATCTGTAACGAGTCATAGTACCCCCGATCGAGGTTCAGGCGTCATCACGCTGCCGATGTTGCTCGGGGCACTGACTCGCAGCACATCCAGTTTGCAGGGCGGTCTCCTCAGCGCACGGAATAGCTGAACTGCATCGGCAGATGCTCGTGATACCGCACGCGTCCGATCGAACTCGATCGCTCGGACGGGCGGTCGTATTCAATCGCTACCCGACAGACACCCTACAGAGGAGGGAATCAGAATGAGTCTATTTGGTGAGATCTTGAGCAAGCTCGGCCTCAAGAAAGAAGCGGAGAAGCCCGGCACAGCAGCGCGACCCGCCGCAGGGGCACCAGCCGCCAAGCCAGGCGACTTTCCACACGCACGGCCTACCCCGATGCCAGAACGCGCTCCGCGGGAAATGCCCATGGTCGACGTTATGAGCAAACTCCAGGAGATGGCAGCCAAGAACCCGCAGGAACTCAACTGGAAAGTTTCAATTGTGGACCTGCTCAAGCTGCTTGATCTGGACAGCAGCCACGAGGCACGCAAGGAGATGGCGGTAGAACTCGGCTGCCCGGCGGACAAACTGGAAGACTCGGCAGCCATGAATACCTGGCTGCACAAGGCCGTCCTGCGAAGAATCGCCGACAACGGTGGCAACATACCCAGCGAGCTGCTGGACTAAAGCTCAGCTACTAGGCTGCCACTCACGGTGCGCAACAGATGAAGCGCCCTTCCGGGCGCTTCTTTTGGTTCGGTGGCGGGGGATCGTACAACCGTCATCAGCAATCACGCTTACTCGATAGGCGCGAAGCCCTTAGAATCGACCTGGAACAACGCGTTCAGCCTCGAGCACCGGGCAAACGTGGTTGGTTCTGCGCAACCAGAGCTCGCATCCGGCAGTCGCTGCCGAGTACCAGACAGGTATCTGAGAAGCCAATCAGAGGAGTTTGAAGATGCAGAGACGCATGCTTGGGAACAGCAACTTGGAGGTGTCGGCACTCGGGCTCGGCTGCATGGGAATGAGCCATGGCTACGGTCCGGCCAAGGACAGGCAGGAGATGATCGGCCTGATTCACGCCGCCGTCGAACGCGGTGTCACCTTTTTCGATACCGCAGAGGTCTACGGCCCGTTCACCAACGAAGATCTCGTGGGGGAGGCTCTTGCCCCCTTGCGTGATAGGGTAATGATCGCCACCAAGTTCGGCTGGAACATTGACCTTGAGACCGGGGAAAATATGGGCGGCCTGAACAGCCGTCCCGAGCACATCAGGGCCGCGACCGAGCGCATGCTGGAGCGCTTGAGGACGGACCACATCGATCTTCTCTATCAACACCGCGTCGACCCAGACGTACCGATCGAGGACGTAGCAGGAGCGGTGAAGGACCTGATCCAAGAGGGGAAGGTCAAGTACTTCGGTCTTTCGGAAGCCGGCGTACAGACCATCCAGCGCGCACATGCGGTGCAGCCGGTGGCGGCGTTGCAGAGCGAGTATTCGCTGTGGTGGAGAGAGCCTGAAGCGGAAATCTTGCCGGCTCTTGAAGAGCTCGGGATCGGCTTCGTTCCCTTCAGTCCACTGGGCAGAGGATTCCTGACCGGAAAGATCGACGAGAACACGGAATTTGATGAGTCCGATTTCCGCAAGACCGTCCCTCGCTTCACGCCGGAGAACTTGAAGGCAAATCGAGAAATCGCGGATCTGGTGGCCAGGATCGCGGCGAAGAAGCAGGTGACCGCCGCACAGATCGCTCTGGCCTGGCTCTTGGCCCAGCGGTCATGGATTGTTCCGATCCCGGGCACCACCAAGCTGCACCGCCTGGATGAGAACTTGGGCGCCGCCGACATCGAACTGACGCCGGAAGATCTGCAAGAGATCGACAGCTTGAGCGCTGACATTACGGTCCATGGGGCGCGCTATTCCGAAAGCTCACAGCGGATGGTCGATCGCTGAACTGATTCAGGTCTGAACAACGAGCTGCCTCTGCGCAGGCCTGGAGCGACTTACCGCCCAGCGGGGGCCCCGGTGGTTAAACCAAAAGAGCACCAGTTCGGTGCTCTTCGGTGCAGGTAGCGGGGCTGGGATTCGAACCCAGGACCTTCAGGTTATGAGCCTGACGAG
>CAZGCX010000237.1:0-4076 GCA_964524585.1 uncultured Anaerolineaceae bacterium | reverse complement strand
GGCGCTGGTTGTGGTGCTGCAACGCGCCTGGCGCGCCTTGCTTGACATTCGAGACCCAATGGTAGACTCGCTCGCCAAAGTTGCGGTGTCAGGTTGGGTCGCCATGGTTCCGGTATTGTTGTTCATCCCGATCCTACAGAGTCTGACGATGATGAGCTGGATGTGGTTTCTGCTTGGAGTAGCGATGAAGGGCCCGGAGATTGAACGAACCTCATAGACCACGCGCCTGGCGATTCAGGCAGGGGGAGCGCCGAACGCTCTTGGTTATTGGCGATCTGTTTGCGGCCTCGCTGGCCGCATTCTTGGCATTGGTGCTTTGGGCGCAGTTGGATTGGCTGGGCTTCACCTTTGATTTCGTGGTCTACCGCGCCGGCTGGGTGGTGCTGCTCCCACTCGTATGGCTCGCACTGATGGTCAATCTCTATGACCTGCGCCGGGCGGGCTCCTGGCGGCAGACCGTACGAGGGGTACTGCTTGCCGCAGTCGTCGGCCTGTTTGTTTACACACTGGTGTATTTTCTGCCAGACGAGCCAGCCTCACTTCCGAGACGCGGTCCGCTCTATTTCCTGGCGCTGGCGGTGACACTGACCCTGGGGTGGCGTTGGCTCTATCTGAGGCTTTCGTCGGCCCCTGCCTTCACTCGACGGGCCTTGCTAGTCGGCGCGGGGGAAAGCGGGCGAAGTCTGCTCGAGCTACTGAACGGAAACCACCCATCGCCCTACCAAGTGGTGGGAGTGATCGATGACGACCCATCGATGGAGGGGCAGCAGTTTGCCGGAGCGCCGGTGCTGGGTGCGGGCGATCGGCTGTTGGAACTGGCGGATAGGGAGGCCGTATCGGACGTGATCGTTGCAATCCGGGGCGAGATGAAGGGGGACATGTTTCAATCACTGCTGGATGCCCAGGAACGCGGGCTGGAGATCATGCGCATGCCGGTCGCCTATGAGGAGCTGCTCGGCCGGGTACCTATCGAGCATTTGGAAGCCGACTGGCTGCTACGCTCCTTTGTGGACGAGATCCGTGTCACTGGTCTCTACATCGTGACCAAACGGCTGGTCGACCTGATCGGCTCGATCTTGGGATTGGTGGTGTTCGCTGTGCTCTCGCCGCTGATCACAATCGCGGTGCTGATCGAGAGCGGTCGGCCGGTCTTCTTCCGGCAGGAGCGGTTGGGGCAGGGTGGCAAGGTCTTTCGGGTCTTCAAGGTCCGAACCATGTCGCAGGACGCCGAGGCGGATGGCGAAGCGCACTGGGCCGAGGATCGCGATCCCCGAACCACCACCGTGGGGCGCATCCTGAGACGGACCCACCTCGACGAGTTCCCGCAGTTTCTGAATGTTTTCCGAGGCGAAATGACTCTGGTCGGACCCCGACCGGAGCGCCCCGAGCTCGTTGCTCAGCTACAAAAGGAGATTCCCTTCTACCGTGCGCGGCTGCTTGTGAAGCCGGGGGTAACTGGGTGGGCACAGGTCAACTACGGCAAGGGAGCGTCTATTCAAGGCTCGGCCGAGAAGTTGGAATACGATCTGTACTACATCAAACATCGAGGGGTGCTGCTGGACATGTGGATCGTCCTCAGAACCATTGGCCGGGTATTTGGCTTCCAGGGTGTCTGATCGGCGGCAGGCGCTGGTTACTGGTGGAGCCGGCTTCATTGGCTCGCATCTGGTAGCGGCACTGCGGGATCAGGGATGGAGGGTTCGGGTTCTCGACGATCTCTCATCGGGAACTCGCAGCAACCTGGCCGGAATGGACGTCGAGCTCCAAGTGGGCAATGTGTTCGACCCACACGCAGTGGACACGGCGATGGCCGGCGTCGCACTTGTGTTTCACCTGGCGGCAATGGTCTCGGTGCCCGGCTCGACGCAAGATCCCATCGGCTGTTATCGCAGCAATCTGATCGGATCGCTGAATGTCCTGGAGGCGGCACGAGCGCATGGCGCGGAGCGGGTTGTGCTCACTTCCTCAGCTGCGGTCTATGGCGAGACAGATGGCGTCGTGAGCGAAACCGCGCCGACCAATCCCCACTCCCCCTATGCGGCCGCCAAACTGGCCATGGAATCTGCTGCAATGCTGTACACCAAGGGGCACGAAGTCCCGGTCGTGGCCCTGAGGTTGTTCAATGTGTATGGCCCGCGCCAATCGCCGACCGGTGACTACTCGGCCGTGATACCGGCGTTCATTGCTGCTTTGCTGGCCGGGGAGCCCCCGGTTATTTTCGGAGATGGCAACCAGCAGCGCGACTTTGTTTTTATCCAGGACGTCGCGCAGGCGTTCGTGTTGGCGGCGACCATCCCACAAGCGGTCGGTAAGGTCTTCAATATCGCCGGCGGGGCTCCGCTGACGATCGGCGAATTGGCAAGGATCTTGCAGGGCTACCTGGGCAGTGACCTACCGCCCGTCCATGCTCCGCCCCGTGCTGGCGATATTGCGTTTTCTCAGGCCGACATCGATGCCGCCTCAACCGTACTCGGCTTCACTCCGAGAGTGGACATAAGGGAGGGCCTGCATTCCACGGTAGAATGGTTCCGCCAGAAGCAAGCCCTCGGCACTCCATGAAACCCCGATTCGGTATTCGCAATCGCACCCTGTTGCTTGGCGACCTGGTCTTGATCGTCACCTCGGCGCTTGCCAGTTTTGCATTGCGTCTCGATCTGGGGACGGCGTTCAAAGACTACCTACCCTCCGCCTGGACAATGGTAGCTATTGCGCTGGTGGTCAAGCCACTGGTCTACTATCTTTTTGGGCTGTACCGCCGCTACTGGGTCTACGCCAGCGTGCGTGAATTGAGAATCATCGCGGCTGCGACCGGCACCGCATCGGTGGTGTTGGCCCTCTTCATCCTGCTGCTGCCCAGCTTGGGCGGGCTGCAGGCCGGATTCCCCCGTTCGGTGCTTGGGATCGACTGGCTGCTCTCACTGATCAGCGTCGGGGGGTTGCGGCTGACGGTCCGGATCCTGGCCGAAGGTGGGCAGATCAGCCAGAAGACCAATGGCGGTCGCCGCAGGCGGATTGTTGTCGTAGGAGCCGGCGACGCCGGAGCCCTGGTAGTACGTGAAATGCAGCGCAATCCCCAACTCAACCTGGTGCCAGTCGCTTTCGTAGACGACAACCCCGAGAAACTCAAGAAAGAGATTCACGGGGTACGGGTTGCCGGCCGGGTCGAAGAGCTGGATCGGGTTCTGCGACGCTTCGTGGGCGAAGAGGTCGTCATTGCCATTCCGACCGCCCCCGGCACCGTGGTCCGTGTCGTGACTGACGTCTGCCGCCGGCTTGATATCCCGTTCCGCACGATGCCCGGGATGTATGAGTTGATCGGCGGAAAGGTGAGCGTCAGCCGGCTGCGTGAGGTGGACATCAGTGACTTGCTCAGGCGCCAGCCAGCGATGATCGACGACGAGGCCGTCGGCCGGGTTCTTCAAGGAAAGCGGATTCTGGTTACCGGTGCTGGTGGCTCAATCGGGTTGGAGCTCTGTCGCCAGATCTCACGCTGGGGCCCGGCCAGTTTAGTGATGCTGGATATCAGCGAGAACAGCATCTTTGAGGCGTTGCTCGAATTGCGCGAGGACTACGAAGACCTGCATCTCGTTCCGGTTATTGCCGACATCCGCGATTTGCCGCGTATTCAGGCGGTGTTTGAGCAACATCGTCCACAGGTCGTTTTCCATGCTGCGGCGCACAAACACGTGCCGTTGATGGAAGTCAACGTGGAAGAGGCGGTCACCAACAATGTCTTGGGGACCGAGAACGTCGTGGAGGTTGCCAGTCGGCACCATGTTGATCGACTGGTCCTCATTTCGACTGACAAGGCGGTCCAACCGACTAGCATCTACGGCGCGACCAAGCGCATGGCCGAAATGATCGTACGAGACGCGGCGGTCTCAAGTGGCAAACCATTTGTATCGGTACGATTTGGCAACGTATTGGGCAGCCGAGGCAGCATCGTGCCGGTCTTTCAACGCCAAATCAAGGCTGGAGGACCGGTGACAATTACCCATCCGGAGATGCGGCGCTTCTTCATGACAATTCCCGAAGCAGTGCATCTCGTGCTGCAAGCAGCCTCGATGGGACAGGCC
>CAZGCX010000236.1:0-4089 GCA_964524585.1 uncultured Anaerolineaceae bacterium | reverse complement strand
TAATCTGCATAGGTATAGCCAGCCTGCGTGATGTTGGCCTCGCCACCGAATAAATAGCGAAACTGGATCACAACAAAGATCACGAACACCAGATCGACCGCCGCCAGCACCACTACCGATTCAATGAACCCGACGAAGGGCGGGACCAACGGATCCTGCTCACCAAGAAGTGAACGCGGCTGGGAAGTGCGCAGCGCGGCTGCCAGCGCGCCCAGCGAAATCAGCGCGCCGACCGCGACAAAGAACGAATGAGAAATCAGATTGCGGATCCACTCCAGGTTCAGCCAACGCAGCGCCTGATCGACGACATCCTTGAACACCAGATCGGCAGAGCTCAGCAACCCAAGGAGCACGACCAGGACCGGAATCGCCAGCAGCAAGCCACGGAGTACGGCGAAGCCGCGGCTGCGGGACGCCCGGTCGCCGCTGACTCTGCGGATCGCGACAGCCAGCGGAGCCCACGGGCGCAGGACGGTTTGGATTGGAGTCGACACGGAGTCATAGACGATGTCCAACCAGCCGTATCGGGGGAGCTGAAGCTGCCGCAGGTTCGGGATCCACAGCGCAAACAGCAGCCAGGTGCACAGCACGCTGAGTGCAACCGTCATCGGTTCCAGGCGGAGCGCCGCGCCGGCGGAGGTGACCAACGCGGCCGCGCCCAGCGCTAGATCGCCGCGTTCGAGCCGTAGTCCGGTCCAGCGGGCGCCAAAGTACAGCGCGGCGATGGAAAGTGCGGTCCAAATGGGGAAGGAGATCCCGACCAGCCGGCGACGGAACAGCACGTCCACCGCCAGGCCAAGCGCAAGCGCCACGACCGAGAGCCGAACCGCGGCGCCTGGATCCAGCGCGGAATCTGGGATTGCGTCATTCGAGTTCATTGCGTACCTCGCTCAGGGGTGTTCCGGTCAAACGTCTACGGGTGGCCACTTGCGCTCCATTGTGCTCCGAGTGACCTCTCAGCGTATGGCACGAACTCTCGAAACCTATCAGGCCGGGAATGGCCCGCAAGGCCCAGTGCACCAAAACTGTCACGAAACTGTAAGCTCAAACCGTGGATGCGGCGTTTAGTGTATTGTCACCGAAGGCGGGAGGGATTCGATGGATAGACCGATCACCGACGACGACATCCTCACCTTCCTGCGCGTCAACCGCGACAAGTATCCTTCGCAGATCGCCTTGATGCAGGCTGCCATCCGGCTGTTGTGGCCGCACGGCGCCCCGACCGCTGCCGCCTATCGGCTGGCGCGCCTGGTGCTGCACGAAGCAAACGGCGATTCACCTCGGCCGTCATTGAAGCAGGAGACCGGCCCGGTGCCCGGCACATCGCCGCTGACCGGCACGCACCCGCTGACCCAAACCAGTCCGTTGGCCTGACCCTCGCCCTAGCGCCGCACCCAGTCCTGCACGCCCTCCGAGACCAATAGCGCCCAGAATCGATTGCCGGCGTCCTGTAGCGACAACGCCGCCTCCCAGAACTTCAGCGCGGCCGGTACCTTGTAGAGCGCATTCCCGGTGTCGCAGAACTTGGCCACATTGTCTAGCGCCTCGCTCCAGGCGTCGGCCCCGCGCAGCACCAGATCGTGCAGCGCCTGGGCGTCGCTCGGTGGCTGAATGCCGCGTGCCTGGTCGGCAACTGGCTTGAAAGCCGAGTTGTCGGCCTCTAACCTTCCATCGCACAGCACCTGGTCATTCTCGCCTTCGGCTTGCTTCAGGATCTCTCCGTCGCGCTGCAGGATCACCCCTGCCTGATAGATCAGGGGCTGCATCTGATTGGCATACTCGATCAGTGCCACCAGGTCGCTGTCGCTAGGCAAGGCGGCCGGAGTATTGGCCGGAGGGATCGGAGTGGGATAGGGGGTCGGCGTTGCCGCCGGAGCCGCTGGCTCAGTTGGCGCGGAATCGGTGGGGCTGAGCCGACCGCCCCCGCAGGCCAGTCCGGCGAGGGCCAAAGCCGATGAAGCCAGCAAGAATCGGGTGTGAATCGCCATGAGACTCCTTTCGAGCGACCACGGTACTGCCTGCCGAACGCTGTGGCAAGCCAGACCGATCTACCAGGAGTACAGGTTGGGGCGTCGAAAGTCGCGCCCGGCTGGCTTGTAGCGAGAAATGCTAGCGCAAGCTGACCATCACGTGCTTGGTGATCTGGTAGTCGCCCACTGCCTCGGCTGAGAGGTCTTTGCCGAATCCGGAGTGCTTGAATCCACCGTGCGGGGTCTCGGAGGTCAGCGGGATATGATCGTTGATCCAGACCGTTCCAGCTTCAACCTGGGCCGCCAGTTTCATCGCCCGGCCGACATCGCGGGTAAAGATCGAGGCGGCCAGGCCGTACACGACGTCGTTGGCGAACCGAATGGCCTCTTCGGTGTCTTTGTAAGGGCTCACAGTGAGCACCGGTCCGAACACCTCGCTCTGGACGATCTCGGAATCCTGAGCAGCGTCCGTGACCACGGTCGGCTCAAAGAAGTAGCCGCGCTCTCGGTCCTTCGGCACACCGCCTCCGGTCAGGATCGAGGCCCCGGCAGACTGCGCCCGCTGGACGAAGCCTTGAACTCGCTCGCGCTGAACCCGGGAGATCAGCGGTCCCATCATGACCTTCTCGTCGTATGGTTCGCCGAGCTTGACCGACCGCATGCGCTCAACCAGCGCATCGCGCACCGAATTGAACTGACCCTGCTCCACATACACCCGGGTGGCGGCAGTGCAGTCCTGGCCGGTGTTGTAGGTGGCGGCGGTGGTGGCCTTCTTGACCACCAGGTCCATGTTGGCGTCCTCGAGCACGACCATCGGCGCCTTCCCCCCCAACTCCAGGTGCACCCGCTTGAGGGTCTTGGCGGCGGTTTCCATGACCCGCCGTCCGGTGTTCGGCGAGCCGGTCAAGCTCACCATGCGCACATCCGGGTGCTCCACCAGCGCCTGGCCAGTTTCGTTGCCACCAGTGACGATGTTCAGCACCCCCGGCGGCAAGCCGGCCTGCTCCGCCAGCTCGGCCAGCATCAAAGTCGTCATGGGGGTCGTCGGCGCCGGCTTGAGCACCACCGTACAACCGGCGGCCAGCGCTGGCCCGATCTTCCAGACCGCCATCGTGAGCGGGTAGTTCCACGGCGCCACCTGGCCGACGACACCCACCGGCTCGCGGCGGAAAATCGAAGTGTAGTGGGTCCGGAATTCGCCGGCGTGCGAGCCATGTACATCGCGGGCGGCCCCGGCAAAGAAGCGCAGGTTGTCGACGACGAACGGCAGTTCGGCCCGCAGGCTGGCGTAGGGGTAGGGCTTGCCGGTGTTGTCTGACTCGACGCGGGCAAATTCATCCTGCCTGGCCTCCAGCAGATCGGCCATCTTCAGCAGCACCAGCGCGCGGTCGGCGGGGGTCAGTTTCGACCAGCGGCCGTCGTAGAAGGCGACCTTGGCGGCCTGCACGGCTCGGTCGACGTCCTGCGGGCTGCCGTTGACCACTTCTGCGATTTGCTCTTCAGTGGCCGGATTCAGGATCGGCATCATTTCCCCGCCCTGGCTCCTGGCCCACTTGCCGTCGATCCAAAGCTGACCGTTCATCGTGTCACCTGTTTTGGGTACGTTCGGATTCTTGATGCGGAGCGCGGTCACGTCCCGCGCCGCATTCTAGTGTCGGCCGTTACGCCGTGTCAAGGAGCAGCGGCCTTGGAGCATCTTCCTATTGATCTTTGCCGCAGGCGGGATGATTCTCACATGTGACCCGGGCCCGCCGCCCGGAGCGCAACCTGCCTCGGAGGGAACGAGAATGAAGCGAGTTGTCTGGAGCCTGTTGACCGTTGGACTGCTGTTCGCCGCCGGTTGCGCACGCAATGACACCGGAACGCTGGAGGGCAAGGTTACGATCGGGCCGCTGGTTCCAGTGCTCCAGGAGGGGCAGCCGGAGCCTACTCCAAGGCCGGAAGACTACGCGGCGCGCGAAATCGTGGTGCTCAACGGCAACGGCATCGGTGAAGTGGCGCGGGTGAGCATTGATCCGCAGGGGATGTACCGTATCGTTCTGCTGCCCGGTCTCTACCAGATCGATATCAATCACGCCGGGGCCGATCGGGCCGATGGCTTCCCCAAGTCGGTGACCAT
>CAZGCX010000235.1:1404-4110 GCA_964524585.1 uncultured Anaerolineaceae bacterium | reverse complement strand
TCACCAGGCGCTCAGCCTCCGGCCGATGGATTCCGCGGCTCATCAGGTAGAAGATCGGCTCTTCATCTAACTGGCTGACGGTTGCGCCGTGAGTGCAGCGGACGTCGTCGGCCTGGATTTCCAATCCCGGGATCGAATCAGCGCGGGCACTCTTACTCAGCAGCAGGTTGCGGTTGGCCTGATAGCCATCGGTCCGCTGAGCGCCAGGAGCAACGAAGATCATCCCCTGCCACACCGACCGGCTGCGGTCTACCAGCGCGCCCTTGAACAGCAGATCGCTGGTGGTGTTGGGCGCGAAGTGGTTCTGCTGAGTGTCGTGGTCCAGGTGTTGCTGACCGTTGGCGAAGTAGAAGCCTGACCAGCGGCCGGTAGCTCCCTGACCATCCAAACTCAGTTCAGAGAAGTTCTTGGTCAGGTGGCTGCCTACCGAGCCGAACACCCAGTCCAGTTGGGCATTTCGCTCCAGCTTGGTGCGCTCGTGGGTGAAGTTCCACATCTGATCGCCCCAGTTTTGGATCTCAATCAGGGTGAGCTGCGCACCAGGTCCGACCAACACCTCGACGGTCCCGGCATGCAGGCTGTCGCTCTCGGCATTGGGAGAAGCCATCTCGTGCAATACGGTGGCCTTGGCCTCCGCCTCCAGCACGATCAGCACCCGACTGAACACTGCCCTCCCGGCGCCGGGCGCCCAGATCATTGAGCGCAGCGGGGATTGCAAGCTGATCCGCTTCGGAACGTGGACCAGCACCCCATCGGTGGCCAGCGCCGCGGCCAGCGCGGAGAACTTGCCCTCATTGTCTGGCACTGCGCTGCCCAAGTATTGTTCCAAGAGCGTCTGGTGCTGTCGGACCGCCGCGCCCCAGTCGACAAATGTGACCCCCTTGTCCGCGGCCTCCGCCGTGAGCTCCCGCTCCGGCTCGTGTCCCGGACGGATCAGCAGTCGGCTCTCACCCGTGGCACGCGAGTAGTCGACTGGGTCGGTGTCTTCCACCGGCTCGATCGTGAACTGCTCGGCCGGCAGGCCCCGCAGATCAGTGCGCCGCCACGGTTCGTCCCGGGTGGTGGGCAGCGGAAGCTGCTCCCATGTCTCCCAGGCGGATAGACGGCGTTTGGCGAGCCAGTCCGGTTCGCCCAGCTGGTCGCTGGCCGCACGGACATTAGCTTTTGAAAAAGTGAATTTCGCTTCGCCGGGTCGGCGAATGACTCTAGTTACGGTTCTGGCACTCATGGGTCACAACAAGAGCCGGCCACGGTCGCCGGCTCTACTTCGCGCGGACGCCGACGGTCAGCCGATCGATCCTTCCATCTGGAGTTGGATCAGGCGGTTCATTTCGACCGCGTATTCCATCGGCAGCTCGCGCACTAGCGGTTCGATGAAGCCGGAGACCACCATCGTGATCGCTTCCTCTTCATTCAAGCCGCGGCTCATCAAATAGAAAAGCTGTTCCTCGCCCACCTTGCTGACGGAGGCCTCGTGCCCCACATTGACGTCGTTTTCATCAATTTCAATGTAAGGATAGGTGTCCGAGCGTGAGTCCTCGTCCAGCAGTAGCGCATCGCAAACCACGTTCGACCGCGCTCCAATCGCTCCATCGTGAATCTTGAGCAAGCCGCGGTAGGAGGCGCGTCCGCCATTCTTGCTGATCGATTTGGAAGTGATCCGGCTGGTAGTGTGCGGCGCCACATGGATCACCTTGCCTCCGGTGTCCTGGTGCTGCCCCTTTCCGGCAAACGCCATCGACAGGATCTCGCCGTGGGCTCGCTCGCCGATCAGGTAACACGATGGATACTTCATCGTCAGCTGGCTGCCGATATTGGCGTCGATCCACTCGTGCTTGGCGTCTTCGTGCACCATCGCCCGCTGGGTCACCAGGTTGTAGACGTTGACCGACCAGTTCTGAATCGTGGTGTAGCGTGAGCGAGCGCCCTTCTTCACAATGATCTCGATCACCCCGCTGTGGAACGAGTCGGTGGTGTAGACCGGCGCCGTACAGCCCTCCACGTAGTGCATCGACGCACCCTCTTCTACGATGATCAGGGTCCGCTCAAACTGTCCGATGTTGGGGGTGTTCAACCGGAAGTAGGCCTGCAACGGTAGCTCGACTTTCACGCCGGGCGGCACGTAAACGAACGATCCGCCCGACCACACCGCGCTGTTGAGCGCAGCAAATTTGTTGTCGGTGAAGGGGATCACGGTGCCGAAGTACTCGCGAAAAAGGTCCTCGTGTTCGCGCAGGCCATCCTCAATGCTGACGAAGATAACGCCCAGGTCGGCCAGGTGCTGCTGGACGCTGTGATACACCATTTCTGATTCGTACTGGGCTCCGACTCCGGCCAGGAATTTCTGTTCGGCCTCCGGGATGCCCAGTTTGTCGAACGTGGCCTTGATCGTCTCATCCACGTCGTCCCAGGACTTGCTTTCCTTCTCTGAGGGACGCACGTAGTAATAGATGTCGTCCAGATCCAGCCGGCCGAGGTCCCCACCCCAGGTCGGGATTGGTCGCTGCTGGAAGTGTTCGAGCGCTTTCAACCGGAATTCGAGCATCCAATCCGGCTCGCCTTTCATGGCCGAGATTTGGCGTACGACCTCTTCGTCCAGCCCCTTGCGCGACCTGAAGACCGTTACATCCGGATCGCTGAATCCGTACTTGTAGCGGTCGATGCCCTCCAGGTCCCGGCTCGACTCGCCCTCCAGCGACTCCTCGA
>CAZGCX010000235.1:0-1394 GCA_964524585.1 uncultured Anaerolineaceae bacterium | reverse complement strand
CCCGCTGACGCGGCACAAGTGGGGACGTCGCCTTTGGCTCAGCGCTGGTAGCCATCGCTATTGCTCCTGTATCCCTTCGTAGCCGATCTGCTCGAGATGCTCAGCCAACTCGGGTCCGCCGCTCTGCACGATTTTTCCACCGACAAGCACATGAACGTGATCCGGCTTGATGTAGTTCAGAATACGCTGATAATGGGTGATGATCAAGATCCCCAGCTCGTCGCCAATCAGTGAATTGACGCCCCCGGCTACGATCCGCACCGCGTCAATATCGAGCCCCGAATCGGTTTCGTCCAGAATCGCGATCTGTGGCTCCAGGGTCGCCAACTGCAGAATCTCAGCCCGCTTCTTCTCGCCGCCCGAAAAACCCTCGTTGAGGTGCCGTCCGGCGAACTCGTGCGAGATCTTGAGCAAGTCCATCTTGCCTTTCAGCAGCTGACGGAACTCCTTAACCGAAATCCCGTCCTCCGGATCGCGCCGGGCATTGATTGCCATGCGCAGGAAGTTCGCCACCGAAACGCCCGGGATGGCGACCGGGTATTGAAATGCCAGAAACAGTCCCAGTCGAGAGCGCTCGTCGGGCGCCAACTCAACGATATCCTGCCCTTTGAATATGATTCGACCCTGGGTGACTTGGTATGCGGGATGGCCCATCAGTGCGTTGGCCAGGGTCGACTTACCGGCGCCGTTGGGTCCCATCAGGGCGTGGATCTCTCCCTGCACCACGGTGAGATCGACCCCCTTCAGGATCTCTTTGTCCTCCACATTGACGTGCAAGTCGCGGATTTCAAGTGCTGTGCTAATCAGAGTGCTCCTCTGTCTGCCTAGCGGTCCGCTGGAATGCCGGCCCGCAACGTTCGTACGCTGGGATTGTTGAGTGCTATGCGCCGCCAGAAGGCTTACTGGGTGAACCGGATTGCTCCATTCGGCACGAGCGCGGATTATAGCACGCAGCGGGATTTTCGTCAATATTCTATGAAATATTCGGAAAACCAGAGCTGGGAACGGCCAACACGTCGCCAATCCACCGATTAAAATGAGAAATATCTGAAATATTGACAGGCGCGAAGGGCGAGTGCTATACTCGGGCAGCCATGACCTCCCCCACCCGGGATACCATTCTGCGCACGCTGAAAGCCCGTGGCAAATGCACGGTCAAAGAGCTGGCCCACGCGGCGTCGGTGTCGCCGGTTTCGGTCCGTCACCACCTGTCCTCACTACAAGCTGACGACCTGGTCGATACCGAAGAGGTCAAACACGGTGTTGGTCGACCTTACCACCTGTTCTCGCTGACCGAAAAAGCGGTCGAGCTCTACCCCGGGCGCTATTACCGATTGACCAACCGACTGTTGGACGAAATCAAGGATCACATGTCCGATACGCTGGTGCGGGAC
>CAZGCX010000234.1:0-4119 GCA_964524585.1 uncultured Anaerolineaceae bacterium | reverse complement strand
CTCATCGGCGTTCACTGGTTGCGGGATATGCACCGCCGACTCGAATTCCCCGAACGCGATCTCCATCTGATGGTAAGCGCGATGCGGGTCGCTTTCGTGCCGTTCACCACGGATTGCCAGTGTTTGGCCCTCAAAGGTGACCGAGATTTCCGTTCCGCGCATCCCGGCAATCTCAACCACCACCCGGTAGTCGCGTTCGGTCTCGAACACGTCGGTCGGCGGGCGCCACTTGTGAGCACTGCGCTTCAGGCCCCACATGATGTCGTTGGCAGCTCGGGGCGGCCATGAGTCGTCCTCTATGGGCTGGAGCGATCGGGGGAAACCTGGTTCATCCGTCTTGATTACTGTCATGTCGCTTCTCTTGCCGGCCGCCGCAGTTCCTGCGGGGGCCATCTTTGCTGCCCGCGCCGAGACGCGCGGCCGGATGCGCAATTATGTTCGTTTTTGGACCCAGGGCCCGATTCTACCATTCACGCCCTTTCGGCGCATTTTGCACGATGTGTTGTGCGGCCCGTGGAATACCGGTAAAATCCGAATCGGTGCTGCCAAGAGGTCAACCATGAAGCTGCCTGAAATGCTGGGGCAGGTCGAACTGTTCGAAGGCCTGGACCAAGCTGAGTTGGAAGTGATTGCCGAAATCTGCAGCGAACGTAGCCTGACGGCCGGCGAGGTGGTGACCCAACAGGGCGACGCCGGCGACGAGCTCTTCGTGATCTGGGAAGGCCTGGTAGAAGTCGTGCATGAAGAGACCCCGCAAGATCCCGCTCCGCGGACGGTGGTGAATCTCGGTCAGGGACAGTTGTTTGGTGAGATGGCACTGGTCGACCTCGGACCGCGCTCGGCAACCGTTCGGGTCGTATCGGACACCGCCACGCTGCAGGCCATCGACCGCAAATCGTTCAACCAGGTGTGCGAGGCGCATCACCATCTGGGCTATGTCGTCATGCGGAACATGGCCGCCGACTTGTCTTTCAAGTTGCGCCATCAGCACCTGATTGGTCGCCCTTGATGACCACAATCTACAAGGTCAGCTATGTGGTACAAGGCGGTGGTCACCCGGGCGCGATCGTCAATGAGGACAAGAAACCGGAAATTGGGCAGGTGGTCAAACTCGGGGCCAGGCAGTTCAGAGTATTGGAAGTAGTTGATCTGATGCCCGCCCGCGGAGATTTCAGCTTTCTGCACGTCACGGTCGAGCCGACCAACCAGTAACGCGCGCACCGCCCGTTTAACTATCCCTCCCCCGGTTCGGCCGGGGTTTTTTGTTTGGGAAAACGATGACCGACGATCAGCGCGCGCCCAATAATGCCAGCGCCACCCGCGGAGTGATGAAGACCTCCAATGCAGCCGCCAGCGCCAACAGCGGGACGACCAGCCCGATCATGATCCGCGCCCAGCGCCCCAGCGCATCCAGCCAGCTGGCGCCGAGCGAGGAGCCGTGCGGCAGGCTGAGCCCTGCCAGTCCCAGCTGCAAGATCGCCGCCCCGGCCAGGATCGCAGCCGGGATCTCCAATACCCCATGCGGGGCGACCAATGCCAGCAGGAACTGTCCGGGGTTCTGCCCAGCCAAGGCGAAGTTCCCGGCGAAGTAGCCAACGATCCCCACTGGCGTCATCAGCAGCACCACCGCCACTACGCCGAAGCTGAACGCGCCCAAGACGCTGGCCAAGATCAGGGCCCGCAGATTGTTCCAGATCACCCACAGCCAGCCATGTCCGCTCATCAGCCCAAAGGTCGCCAGTTCTGAACTGAGCGCCACATCGATCCGGGACGGATCGAACAGATCGCCAGGCAGGGTGAATTGGGATGCGGTTCGCATCCCGACCAAGTAGGCAGTCAGCAGCGCGGCGGCCATGATCAGGATCGCACCTCGCGCCTGCTTCAACGTATCGCTAAACAGCTGGCGGTACCACTCACCGAGCGAGCTGGCCTTGCCGATCAGGCCGGCCCGGAAGCAATTCCACGCCCAGCGGAAGTCAAACTGATCGAAGTCCCGGCCGAGCAACTCTTCCCGATTGAACAGATGCAGGCCCATCCGGCCCATCACCATCGCGACCAAGGCCAGGGCGGCCACGATCCACCACAGGATGTGGTAGCGGGCCCAAAACATGATCAGGCTCTCCCCAATGATCAGCTGCGAGACCGGCACGATGATGAAGGAGGCCAACAAGTTTGCGGCACGCACCGAAGTGGTCTGACTCGAGATCACCACCGCCCCGGTGACCATGACGATCGACTGCACCGTGGTGAGCAACAGCACCTGCACCAGCAGTAATGGGTCGGGCCGCCAGTCAAGCCGCAGCAGCAATCCCAGCAAGTACACCGCGATTCCCAGATAGGCCGCCCCGAGCGGAGCGAACAGCGAGGCGATGATCTTGCCGAAATACAGTTGACTGTCGCTGAGCGGCGTCGCCAACAATGGCTCGAGCGACATGCGTTCCCGCTCCCCGGCAAAGCTCTCCAGCGCAATGACCAGTGAAATCGAGATCGGGAAGAACCCAACCACCATCAGCAGGAACGGGATCAGGCGGTCCCCAATCACGTCTGCGCCGTAGTTCTCGACGAAGTTCACCGCCGAGCGGGCGGTGAAGTTCATCAGCAGTGGAAAGAAGAGCGTCAGCAAGATGATCGGGCCCAGGATCCGCCAGTCCCGCAGCTGATCGCGGATTTCGCGCCGGGCCACCGACAGCGCGCCAGGAAGCCAGGCGCCGCCTCTCGATCGTCGTCCGATCGAGTCTGCGACGATGCTCACTGGGCGTCTCCGGCCCGCATGACGGAGAGATAAACCTCTTCCAGGCTGCGGGTCATTTCCGACAGGGTGACGATCTGAATTCCCGCCTCGGAGATCGCCCGAATCACCAGTGGGTTCAGACGTTCTGGGTCGTTCGACTGGAAGCGAAGCCAGTCCGGCCCGCTTTCGCGCAGTTCGACTCCGGCGGGAAGCAAACGGGCGGCGCCGTCGAGCTCGCCGGCCACCCGCATCTCCATCACCGGATGCCCCAGGTAGCTGGTCTTCAGCTCGGCGGGGGTCCCGTCGGCCACGATGCTGCCCTTGCGAATGATGGCGATTCGGTCGGCCAACGCTTCGGCCTCATGCAGATTGTGCGTGCAGATGACGAGTGCCCGATTGCTTGAGCGCAGGCCGTTGATACTCTCGCGCACCAGCCGCGCACTCTCAGGGTCCATGGCTGAGGTTGGCTCGTCTAGCAGCAGCACTGATGGATCGTGCAGCAGCGCCCGCGCCATGGCCAGCTTCTGTCGCATTCCTTTTGAGTATTGCCCGAGCCGCAGGCCCCTGGCGTCGGCCAGGCCGAATCGCTCCAGCAGCTCTCCCGCGCGCTGATCGGCCTGCTCTTTGGGCATCTGATAGACCTCGGCGAAGAAGGCCAGGTACTCGTCGGCCCTCATACGAGTGTACAGGCCATGGTGCTCAGTCAACAGCCCGATCCGGCGGCGCACCAGCGCCTGATCGTGCAGGGTGTCATAGCCAGCGATGCGGGCCCAGCCGCGAGTCGGAACGAGAATCGATGCCAGCATGCGGATGGTGGTGGTCTTGCCGGCACCGTTGGGGCCAAGCAGCGCCAGCACTTCCCCCGCTTCAACCCGCAGCGACACGCCGCTGACGGCAGTCAGCTCGCCGAACTGCTTGGTCAAGCCTTCGGTCCGAATCATGCTTTCCATGGGGCCAACTCGCGGATTATAGCAGTGGGGGTCAGACCGCTCAATCGGCCCCAGTTCCCACTGCCGGGAGTGATCTACGCAGGTGTGGGACTCAGGATCGACGGCGCCGGTGTTGCCGCGACTTGCTCTCTGCCGGCCGGTTTCTCAGGTAAATTGCGACGCCGGCGGCGATCGCCACGGCCAGCATCAGCATCTGGTTGAAGTTGATGCCGAACAACGGCACAAAGTCCAAGCGCAGAAACTCGAGAAAGAAGCGCCCGATGGGGTAGCCGACCAGGTACGCCAGGAAGATATCTCCCGACTGTAGGCGGTCTCGTCGATTGCGCCACAGCCAGAGCAGGAAGGCGAAGTTGACCAGGTTCCAAAGCGATTCGTACAGGAAGAGCGGGTGAAAGCGCTCAAAGAGCTCATAGCCAGGAAGCCGGTTTGCAGGATTGA
>CAZGCX010000233.1:0-4124 GCA_964524585.1 uncultured Anaerolineaceae bacterium | reverse complement strand
AGGTCGCCAGAACCTGGCGATCCGACGCGTACCTTGAGACCGCCACAGTGCGGCTGGTTGGCGAGCATGCCCCATCGGGTCTGCTCTCGGCGCACATTGTCTCGCCTACCGAGGACTTCGACACCCGTGCGATGCGTCTGCTGGCCGATGGTTCGGTGAGCGTCGGTCCGCTACCTCAGAGCGTTGCGATCAGATACCTCGACCCGATCGAGGACAGCGATTGGTCGATCGATAGCCCGGAGGCCTTCGACCGCGCTCTGGACGACGAGGGGCGTCGATTCCTGAGCGGTCTCGAGAGCGCCAACTGCAGTCTGCTCATCCTGGAGCGAGAAGACTGGGAGCCTGGAGCACGTGTGGTGTGGCGGCTGTTGCTTACGCCGTGCGACGACGCGTCAGTGAGGCAGACGACGATCATCGACGCGACCACAGGCGAGCTGATCAGCCGGGAGTCGCATATGCCAAATGTGACCCAATAACCCTCCCCCGCAGCCCTATGGCCCTCAGCTCAAGATGGCCGGGATGACGAGCAAGCGGTGCGAGCGGGCGAGCACGACGAGCTGCCGTTCTAAACGTCTAACCCGGGCGGCCGGCTCAGGAGAGCAAACTGTGCAGGACCTCGCGAGATAGCAGTTCAAGCTCCGCGGTCTGCTCGATAAAGGGCGCCACATCCTGGCGCAGTGCCTCGAAATCTGCAGATTCCACGCGCTGCGCCACGAGGGACTTCCAATTCGCGGCTGTGACAGATGGGCCAGCCCAACGGGTCTGCGCCAGGGCGTTGTTCAGCAGAACCAGGTTAGGCGGCGGCCAACTTCGATCGCCGAGATACCAGATCAGGTCGTAATAGTCGCGGCCTTTGCTGAACTTGCGCTGCAGGATGGCATGCAGCTTGCCCGCGAGCAGCGAAGCCTGGTCATGGTGCTGGAGCCGCAGCAGGACGTGGCGCCGCACCAGGCTGACCTCCAGCTGGGCGCCGGCCGGCGGGTGGGTGTCGACCTCGAGCTTGACGCTCAGCACCTGCTCAGCCTGGCCCGAGAGGCCAAGTTCGTGAGGCAGTCCGGGAAAGCGCACGAACGCGCTGTGTACCGTCTTCTGGTCCTGGACACGCAGTCGAACTTGATAGCTCTCAGCTTCGAACATCCGTCGAATGCGATCCAGGTAATCACGAAACGCATAATCCGCCTGGGGGCGCTCCAATGTGAAATCGAGGTCTTCCGAGCTGCGGGGCAAGGAGTAGAGGAATCGGAGCGCGGTCCCACCGTGAAATGCAAGCGGAATCATGGCGCCACTCCGTTGCAGGCTGCCCAGAATGCGCGCCTGGAAGTACTCGCGCACCAGATTAGTCGCCTGAACCGGGTCTCGCGCCCCTCGCACCAGGTCCGCCAAGTATTCCTTCATGTGCCGTCCGACTCGCGCGGCTGGCTGGGCATCAGTCGCTTGACGGCCTGCACCGCCCGATACAACTTGGGGCGGTCGAAGCCGGTGGCTACACGGTCCAGCTCGTCCAGGCTGAGCTGGTCCAGGTTCTGCAGCCGGAGCGCCTCCAGATATTCGGCGCGGTCGCCCTGCGGGGTCAGGTAGATCAGGTCGAGCAGTGCCTTCTCGGCACTCGCCACGAACGCCGGTTGGGAGAGCCCTAGGTCCAGCCGTCGGTAGCCGAAAAAGACCTTGACCGAAACATGCCGGTAGTTGAAGGCGCCGAGTGGCGTGTCCCATTGCCCGGGCCGCCCGGTGGTCACGCTGGTGACGACCGGGGCGTGCTCCGGAATCAGACCGTAGTGCGCCATCGCCGACTGGAGGCTGACGTACGAGGCGGGCGCAATCCGGTTGGCAATCACGAACGGGTGAGGCTTGAGGCGCTGGTAAGGCGGCGCCAAAGCGTATAGGCCGCGGCGCATCCGGTAGAGCTTACCGGCACTCACCCAACGGGAGAGTTGGCGGCGAATGTTGCCGGGATCGTCCTGCCCGGCAAGCAACAGCCCGCTCTCAAAAACCGGTTCCTGGGCGACGATTTCCAGGACCTCTTCAAAATCCATTGCAGTAATTTGCCACAAGTGGCAAGTTAATGCAATGGAAGTGCCACGAAGTCACGTAGTGAGCGCAGGATTTCCCCACAGGTTGCCAGCTGCGACCAGACCAACGAACTCCGGCGATACGAAAGCTCAAGGGCGAGGTCAGGGGGTTCCGATCTGACACCTCGGAATGGTCTGGCGACTGGGGGCTCGGCTATTGGATGCGCCTATACGGCTGTCGTCCGGCCGGCATCCCTCGCCGGCCGGACGAGGCCGCGCGGATCTGCCTGGCCGCAATCTGGACGAGCTCGAGCCGCGGCCGCCCTCGCTGCCGTTCTACGAAACCCGTAGCTGAATTCGGGCAGCCGCCGACGTTCGATGCCGGGGCTGTGGTCTTCGATCAAGCTGCGTGCAAAAGGGAAGGCTGTGGTTCCCACTCCACGGCGTCGAGTTCGACCGGATCTGGAAATCCCTTCAGACCGACCTCGCCAACCGGCGAAAAGGCGAAGTTCTTGCCAATGCAAAGCTGGCGAATCACCTGCGCGGCCAGGATCTGACCCGGCTCGGCGAGGGCGCAGATTCTTGCTGCGAGATTGATGGTGGAGCCAAAGAGCGCATCTCCATCGGTTACCGGTTCTCCGGCGTTCAGCCCAATCCGAACCCTGATGCTGTGGCCGTGAGTCTCCGCACGGTTGTGGTCGTCGAATGCGCGCTGCACGGCCACCGCACAATTCACAGCCTGCGACACCGACACAAAGCACGTCAGAAAGCCGTCACCCGCGCGATCCACTTCGCGTCCATCGTGATCTAACAGAGCCTGCCGAATCACCGCACGATGCCTGTTCAGCAGGGCAAATCCCGCCTCGTCCCCCAGCGAGTTTGTGATGTCGGCGGAGTTTGCCATGTCGGTGAACATGATGGCTCTGAAGCCCGGTTCCTGTAGTGGTTGCGTTGCTGCGCTGACTGGATCCTCTACCCTTCCAAGGAAGCCAGCGACCGCCGACGGATCCACTTCGATGATTTGGTTTGGAATGAGACCGTGGGAGGCACGGTGCAATTCGCGAACCCCTGATTCATTCGGAGCCTTGATCAGGCAGAATACGGTCCCTCGGTCCTCGTCAAACCAATACGTCAGGCAGCTGCACGCGAATTCTGATTGCAGCTTGAGGTCTTCTATATGTGCCGCGGCAACCGCCTCGGCGGTGGCATCGCGAATGTCGTGGCGGTCCATGAAGATGGGCATGCTCGACTCCCTATTCCTCGGTTACGACAGACAGCGGGCTGTCAAAGGCGCCCCTGCGTGCGCTATCCGCACGCTTGCCAGCGTGAACGCCCGAGTGGCCAGCATGAGCAGCCAGTTTGGAGCGGACCCTGCTTAGGAGATCAGGCCGAGCGCTTTGCGCCCGCTCCGCTCGCCGTGCCAGATCAGCGGCAGCGCGCCGTTCCACCATGATTCGCTTTGCTTCCAGATTCAGGTAGGGGTGATACATTCGCAAATCTCCTCAGGCGTCTCGGGTCCACTTCTGATTGGCGGCAGATCTATCCAACGTTGCGGGGCAAACCTGCTTCCCGGCAGGCCCAGCTCCGGTACAGAAGGTAGCATAGCGGTCTCGCGGGGTGGAAGTCACCACCCATCTGGGGGGCGTTCGGGGGGAAAACCGTGTCCCGGACCTCGGATATGATTCAGAACACGATGAATGCATCTCAAACGGCAACCATGTCCCAAGATGGGCTAGGCGGGCGACGTTTCCTTGGCTGAGGCGCTCACGCGGCGCGAACGAGAAATCCTTGGCCTGCTCTCCGAGGGCCTCACCAATCGAGAGATCGCTGACCGCTTGTATCTCAGCCAGGAGACCGTCAAGTGGTACAACAAGCGGCTCTTCGAGAAGCTGGGCGTCAGCAACCGCACGCAAGCGGCAGCAAGGGCTCAGGGGCTTGGCCTCCAGAAGAGTCGACAGACCGCGCTTCCCAAACGATCTGACCGGCCACGGCACAATATCCCTGCCCCGCTAACCTCATTCATCGGGCGTGAGCGTGAGCTGGAGGAGCTAGCAGGCCTTCTCAAGCAGTCCCGACTGCTCACCCTGACCGGCCCAGCGGGTCCTGGGAAGACCC
>CAZGCX010000232.1:0-4137 GCA_964524585.1 uncultured Anaerolineaceae bacterium | reverse complement strand
CCCGTGTCCGGCTGGCACTTCTATGTTGGGGCGCTTGGAAAGGGCCTGGGGATTCCGCTTGCATTGCTTGCGCTCGTCGGATTACTGTTCAGCCTGTGGCGACGAACCGGAAATGACCTGTTGCTGCTTTCGTTTGCGGTTCCATTTGCCGGCTTTATGGCAAGTCGTTCGTACTACACCGCCCACTACATGATGCCCGTGCTTCCCATCCTGGTTTTGCTGGCTGGGCGTGCGGTGAATGAATCGATCGGGTTGATATCCCTCTCCGGCACGGCGCAAGGATTGCTGAGTGGTCTGGTCGTGGCCGGGGTATTGATCCCGTCGGCGGTATCGATCGTACGCACCAACACGCTGCTCGGCGTGCAAGATACGAGGACGGCGGCCAAGCAGTGGATCGAGCAACACATTCCCGATGGATCGACTTTCGCGATTTCGATCTACTCTGCCTGGGAAGTGCCGCTTTCCACCCTGGCTCAGCCGCAACCAGACTCGGCCAGAACCTATCGGCTCCTGCTGTTTGGGGGCCTGGGTGGGTTGTCGGACGCCGCTTTCGAGCAGTTGCGACAAGCCGGGGTGGAATACGTGCTGATCAGCAGCTACGTGTACGATGTTCCACTTCGACAAGATTTCCGCTTGGAACGCAGGCAGGAATTCTTTTCAAAGCTCAACGCGGGCTCAACCCTTGTGCACGTTGAGACCCCGTATCGAGCCAGCGAGCCGCCAGAATTCGACTACGACCGAGTCTACGGGCCCTGGAGCGATTTCGATGCGTTTTCACGACCAGGCCCAGAAGTCCTGATCTATCAATTGCATTAGCTTTGGCCATTCGGTTCAGCTAACCCCGCTCCCGGGCGCTTACTTCCAAATACACACAGGTTATCGAAATCGATCACTCACTCACCGCCTCAAGAGTTTGGGCGCTTAAGCTCGGCCGGGTCGAGCTCTCACGTGACCGCCTGTTGCTGGCCGCCGCAATTGGCGCGGGTCTAATACTGCGCTTCTGGGGCCTGGGATTCGGCCTTCCTTATCGCTATCACCCAGATGAAGCGCAGTATGTAGCCGATGCGGCCAGAATGCTCAACGAGCGCACCCTCCAACCCTCAGCGTTCAACAACCCGCCGCTCTTCAAGTACGTTATAGCACTTGGCGATGCGCTTTGGTCCGCCGGCCAGTTGCTGGGGACGCGAACTGGGCTCCAACAACTGATCGACCGAGTGACACTCGACCCTTCGCCGCTCTACTTTGTGGGCCGAATCGTCAGCGCGCTTGCTGGAAGCGCGACCGTCCTGGTGACGTACTTGCTCGGACGTGCCTCCCACAACACCAAGACCGGATTGCTGAGCGCAGGAATTTTGGCTGCCACATTTCTGCACGTCCGCGAGTCCCACTATGCGGTGAACGACGCCACGCTCACATTGCTTACGACCCTCTCACTGCTTGGCTCGATTCGGGTTGCTCGACGTGACGATCGCTATTCCGGCTGGTTGGCCGCCGCTGCCGCCGGATTAGCATTTGCCACGAAGTACACGGGTGCGCTGGCGCTCATCCCACTCACACTCGCCCATCTAGTATCGCCGACTTCACAAACTGCTGGGCTAGTGGGGCCTCGAGTCCGCCGGCTCACTGGCAGTTGGCTGATGGTTGCCGCGGCGGCGGTCATTGGATCCCCATTGTTCCTGCTGAAACCCGGCGCAATTGTCAACGAGGTGCTGGGCGGACTGGTTCGATACGGGCGAAGCGGTTTCGAAGGCTGGCAGATCGACGCGGCCGGTGGCTACCTGTATTACCTGAAGGCACTCGGTTGGGGGGTCGGGATCGGCATCATCGTCATGTTGATCGTCGGGGTGTTTGCAAACCGAGACAAAGTGGGCATGCTGCTGTTGAGCTACCCGTTGGCATTCTTCGTCTTCATGGGCAACCAGCAAATGTACTTTGCCCGCCTGTTGCTGCCGACCCTGCCCGCGATCGTTGTCCTGGCCGCATCCGGGCTGGACCAATCCGCGGCGCGTCTGTCCCACACCGCCGCAGCGCGGCGGCTCATGGGCGAAACCGGCGAGCTTCTGATCGGAGCCGTGCTGCTGGTAGCGATGCTTGCACAGCCGCTCAGCTCCAGCATTCGTCACAATGTTCTGCTCACTCGAATCGACACCCGCACCGTGGCCAAACAATGGATCGAGGAAAACATTCCAGTGGGGGCCAAAATCGCCGTCGATTGGCCATACCACGGGCCGCCGCTCTCAACGCTGGATGATCCCCAGCCGAATTCAGACCGCACGTATGACGTACTGGTGGTCGGTGGGCATGGGTTGTCGGATCACTCGCTCGACTACTACCAGGCGCACGGAGTCCAGTATCTGATTGAAAGCGGCTCGATCTCTTACCTTGAGGTGACCGACTCGCTTGAGAGTGAGACGCGGCACGCGTTTTACGACTCGCTGGGCGAGGTGCTGAGCCAGCGCTTTGTGGTCGAGCCCGGCCCAATGCCGCAACCCGGCAGCCTGGTATTTGACGAACTCTACGGCCCAGCGGTGGCGCTCTGGTCTCGATCACGGCCGGGCCCGACCATCCGTATCTTCGAGTTCCCGGCAGTTCCGTCGGTCGAAGCCGACATGCCGTAACCGCGCCATGGATTTCAACTGGACGGAAGAGCAACTCAGTGCGAGTGCGGCCATAAGGAAGTTTGCGAGCCAGGAGTTGAACACAGATCTCCGGGAGCGGGACCGCCAAGGGAGTTTCTCGCGTGACTCCTGGATGAAGTGCTCGGAATTCGGAATACAGGGCTTGCCGATTCCAGAGGAGTATGGGGGAGCCGGCACAGACATCCTGACCACCACTCTGATGATGGAAGGATTGGGATACGGCTGCCGTGACAATGGCCTCATTTTTGCGCTCAACGCGCAAATGTGGAGCGTGCAGCTGCCGATCCTGAACTGGGGGACTGAGGAGCAAAAGCAGAAATACCTCCCCTCGCTCTGCAGCGGCGAATTGATTGGCGCACACGCCATGACCGAGCCGGATTCGGGATCGGACGCCTACAGCCTCCGGACCCGAGCCGAGCGTAAAGACGGCGGATACGTGCTCAATGGCACGAAGACTTTCGTGACCAACGCACCGATCGCAGATCTCGCTCTGGTCTTTGCCACGGTCGACCCCGAGAAGGGAATTTCGGGCATCACCGCGTTCCTGATCGACAAAGGGATCCCTGGAATGCAGGTAAGCCGCGAGCTGGAGAAGATGGGGCTGCGCACGTCGCCGATGAGTGAGCTGATCCTGAACGATTGCTACCTTCCGGCTACTTGTCGACTTGGAGCTGAAGGCGCCGGATCAACGCTTTTCAACTCCTCCATGGAGTGGGAGCGGGCCGGAATTCTCGCCAGCACCATCGGTGCCATGGAACGCCAGCTCGAGAAGTGCGTGGAATACGCACGCACACGGCAGCAATTCGGTCAGCGGATTGGAAAGTTTCAATCGGTGTCAAATCGAATTGCCGACATGAAGATCCGCCTGGAGACTGGCCGCTTGATCCTTTACAAGGTGGCATGGTTGAAAGACTCTGGGCAGTCAGCCGTGCAAGAGGCTGCGCTGGCAAAGCTCTACTTGAGCGAGTGCTTCGTGCAATCAAGCTTGGACGCGATTCGGATCCACGGCGGCTACGGCTACATGACCGAATTCGAGATCGAGCGCGACCTGCGGGACGCAATTGGGGGCACGATCTACTCAGGTACCTCGGATATTCAGCGGGTCGTGATTTCACGGCTGGAAGGAATCTGATGCCAGAAGGATGGAAGTGCATGGCCGAGCGGCCATTCTCCACGTCGACCGCGCGATCGGATGAGAGAGGGGAACCGGATACCGGAGTCAACTTGCACCCCCAGGACTCAGAGAGCTGACCTTGGCCTACCTGCTGCAGCATCTGTTGACAGACAGCGCAAGCCAATACCCGGACAAGGAAGCCGTTCGCTTCCGAGGGGCCGGGTTGAGCTACCAGGACCTGGACAGACTCGCGAACCAGATGGCCCGGGCCCTGGTTTCATGTGGCATTGAGCGGGGCGACAGAGTTGGTATCTACCTGGAAAAGTCGCTGGCGTCCGTGATCAGTGTCTTCGGGATCCTGAAAGCCGGAGCGGCCTACGTTCC
>CAZGCX010000231.1:0-4143 GCA_964524585.1 uncultured Anaerolineaceae bacterium | reverse complement strand
CGGAAGACTCCGGTCCGTAAATCTCGGTCACCCGCCCGCGCGGCACGCCGCCCACTCCGAGCGCCAGATCGAGCGGCAGTGAACCGGTGGGGATGGCCTCCACCTTCAAGTGCATCGACTCACCGAGCCGAATCACCGCGCCCTCACCGAATCGCTTGGTGATGTCACCCAGCGCCCCCTCCAAGACCGCCTGGCGTTCACTGGCGGCCACCTGCCTACCGTTTCCATTTGCGCTGCCCATGATCCCACTCCCCTTCTCACGTATAGAACGTATGTCCTACTATAGCACGCTCGTTCTAATTGTCAAGCAATGACGTGCGGCATCTGCGCCGGTGACAAATTTCCCTTGTTGGATCATCGATGGATGAATACCGTACTAGGGTGTGGGCGGCCAGACCGTTCCCCCTGCTCGACCACAATCACACACTGCTCTCGACCCGACCATCCAGCGCGTTCGGCTGGGCGGCCCGGTTTCATCAGGTTATGATTCCGACGCCAGGCGAAAGGAGGCGGCAGGGGTCTTAGAATAGTGAAGTTGGTCGAAGCTGGACGTCATGTCCGTGAAAACTCTGGAGGAGAGTGCAATGAAAGGAAGATTGTTGAGAGGTTCGACTTTGCTGGTGCTGTCGGCAGTCGTGCTGGTGGCCTGCGGCACAGCCACCACGGCCGCGCCTACCCAGGTCCCGCAACCCGCAGCGACCTCAGCGCCGGCCCAGCCTCAGCCAGGCGAAGCCCCGACCGAGGAAATGATGATGGAGGAGACCACTTTGACAGTGGGCTTCACCTCCTCCCTGACCGGCAGCCTGAATGTGTCGTCCGGTCGCCAGAACAATGGGCTCAACCTGTGGATGAGCCAGCTCAAGGACGCCGGTGGGTTTGAGGTCGACAATGAAATCGTGACCTTCGATGCCATCTCATACGACGACGAGAGCACCGCCGACCGGGTACAGGAGCTGTACACCCGGCTGGCCACTGAAGACAATGCAGACTTCTTGATCAGCCCCTACTCATCTGGCTTGACCTCAGCATCGGCGGTCATCGCCGAGCAGTACGGCAAGGTCCTGATCACCACCGGCGCAGCCTCGGACTCGACTTACAAGCTGGGGTACACCGGTGCATATCAGACCTACACTCCGGCCAGCCGCTATTTGGTGGGCGCCATCGATCACCTCCAATCGCTCGACCCAAGTGCCACCAAGTTGGCGATGGTGCATGAGAACGACCAGTTCTCGACCGATGTGGTGACGGCGGCCAAGGACTACGCCGAGTCGTTGGGCTACGAAGTGGTTCTGTTCGAGGGCTATGACTCCGGGACCACCGACTTCGGCCCGTTCATCAACAAAATCGAAGCTGCCACCCCAGACGCGCTGATGGGCGGCGGGCACTTCCAGGATGGCAGCACCTTCGCACGACAGCTGTTCGACAAGGGAGTCTCGCTCAAGTACATTGCGCTGCTGGTCGCCCCGCCCGAACCGGACTTCGCCGAACTGGGCGACGCCGCGATGGGCGTTGTGGGCCCAAGCCAATGGGAGCCGTTGGCGGAATACACCCCCGAATCAGCCGCCGCGGCAGGGCTGGAGTGGTTCGGCCCGACTGGGGCCGAGTTCGTCGATGCCTATGTGGCAGCCTTCGACGAAGAGCCTTCCTATCACTCGGCCGGCGGCTACGCGGCCGGGCTGATCTTGCAGAAGGCGATCATGGACGCCGGCTCCTACGATCCGGATGCGGTCAAAGCCTCGCTGGACGCCATGGACATCCTGACCTTCTACGGCCGGATCAAGTTCGACACCAGTGCCGACGCTCACGGCCTGCAGATCGGCCACAGTATGATATATATCCAGTGGCAGACGGCCGCTGACGGTGGCCTGGCAAAGCAAGTGGTATGGCCGCCGGAGGGCAAGACGGCCGACACAGTCTATCCGATCCGATAACCGCACAACTCACGTAACACTCCCCCGCAGCCCCAGGGCTGCGGGGGAGCTTTCAGGCAGCTGGAGGGCGGCCGATGCTCGATACCTTGCTCCCGTCGCTGGTGGACGGCCTCTTGATCGGGTTCGTGTACGGCATCGCGGCGATGGGCCTGACGCTCATCTGGGGCGTGATGAACGTCATCAACCTGTCCCACGGCCCGATCATCGCGCTCGGAATGTTCGGTGTGTACCTGGCCTTCACGCACCTGGGGATGAATCCGTATCTGGCCTTGGTGCTGGTGGCGGTGGCCGGACTGCTGGTCGGGATGCTGATCTATGCCGTCGCTGTCCACAGGGTGCTGAATGCGCCTCACCTGTCCACACTGCTGGCGACTTTCTCGGTGAACATGATCATCATCGGCCTCGGCACCGCGGCCTTCACCACGACCCCATACAACGTTGAGTTCAGCCTGGGCGGCATCGACCTGGGACCGGTGCGGTTGCTCTGGACCCGGGCGGCCGCCGCCCTTGCGGCGATGACCGTCACCGGACTGCTCTACCTCTTCCTGTACCGCTCTCGGCCCGGGAAGCACATTCGGGCGGTGGCCAACAATCGCGAGGCAGCCGAGCTGATGGGCATCGCCTCCTCCCGGATCCTGGCACTGAGTTTTGGGATCGGGACCATGCTGGCCTCCATCTCAGGTGGACTGATCGCAACGTTCTTCCCGTTCACCATCCTGGCCGGCTCCGCGTACGAGCTGCGCAGCTTCGTGATCGTGGTGCTGGGCGGGCTCGGCAATCCGCTTGGCGCGTTGATCGGCGGGCTGCTGCTCGGATCGCTGGAGGGCGTGATCCCGGTGTTCTTGGAGACCTCCTGGGTACCGGTGTTGGAGTTCGTGTTGTTCGTCATTATTCTGCTGGTCCGGCCCAGCGGCCTGCTGGCGAGGCGGACATGAAAGCGCTCAAAAGGCCCGGCTTCTGGCTCCCGCTGCTATTGGTGCTGGCGGCCGGGCTGTGGCCGTTCATCACCGGAAGAGAATCCACCCGCGAGGTGATCTTCACTGCCCTGATGTCGGTCGCGCTGGCCTCCAGCCTGAACATCCTGTTGGGCTACACCGGCTACGTCAGCTTTGGCCACATCGTGTTCTTTGGACTGGGCGGCTATCTCGGCTTCTATCTGATGAGCGTGCACGATATCCCGTTCTATCTCGCAGCCCTGGTCGGCGGCGCCGGTTCGGGACTGCTGGCTTTGTTGCTCGGGCGCGCGATTCTAAGGTTGCGCGGCGCATACTTTGCACTCGCCACCATCGGGGTCAATGAAGCTGCCCGCTCCTTTTTCAAAAACTTCGAACCGTTCGGCGGCCCGGTCGGGATGCGGCTTAATTTCCGGGTTTATGACAACTATGGGGGGGCGGCCCAGGCGCTGTGGATCACCTTCGGAACTCTGGTGGGGCTGACCTTGCTGATCCTGATCGTCAGCTACCTGGTCAAGAACTCCAAGTTCGGACTCGGGCTGCTGGCGATCCGCGAAAACGAAGACGCTGCCCAGGTCATGGGAGTGGTGGCGCCCAACGCCAAAAGCTGGGCCTACGTGCTGTCGGCAATCTTCCCTGGCATGATCGGGGTGCTGTTCTTCTTCAAGAACGGGACCATCGAACCGAACTTCGCTTTTCGGCTTCATCAGTCGATCGAGATGATCGTTATGGTGATGCTGGGTGGCCAGGGTACCGTGCTCGGACCGATTTTGGGCGGCGTCGGGTATCAAAGGTTGCGCGGCACGTTGCTGGTCACCCCGCTATTCAAAGATATCCAGTTGTCGGTCGCCGGCGGGCTCTTGCTGCTGATCATCCTGTTCGTGCCAGCCGGCATCGTCGGTTGGCTGCGCCGGCGATGGCCGAGGCTGCGGGGGCTGCTGACATGATCCTCGCAACCCATTCGATCGGCAAGCGCTTTGGTGGACTGCAGGCCCTCAGCCAGATCTCGATCGAAGTCAGTGAGGGTGAGATTCTCGGCTTGATCGGTCCGAACGGCGCCGGCAAGACGACTTTCTTCAACGTGATCAATGGTGTGTACGCGCCGGATGAGGGCCAGATCCTCTTCCGAGATGAGCCGGTGGGAGGCATGCCGCCGTATCGCCTGGCCCGCCGGGGGATGGCTCGCACTCATCAGATCGTCCAACCGTTGGACGAGTTGACGGTGCAGGCCCAGGCATTCGACATGGGTTATTGAATCC
>CAZGCX010000230.1:0-4156 GCA_964524585.1 uncultured Anaerolineaceae bacterium | reverse complement strand
AAGGCCATTCCCTCCACCACCAGGTAGGCCGACATGCTGTCGCCAAACCTGCCGACGACCTCCCTCATCCCGCACAAGTTACCCAGGCCCTCTTCACCGACGTTGGCGACCAGCCACACTTCTCCAGCGGGCGGACGATTGACTAAGTCGTGCGCCAGCTCGATCAGCGCCGCAAGCGCCACAGCATTGTCTCCAATCCCTGGGCCAGTGATGCGGTCGCGACTTCGCTTGCAAGCCAGGTCGGTGTCACTGGCGAAGACCGAGTCCAGGTGTGCCGACACCAGTACCGGTCCAGCGCCTCCGCCTGCAGCCCGGGCAAACACGTTGCCCCGCGAATCTCGGTGCACGTCCATCAGCCGGGCTGCTTCGAATTCGCGCTGCATGAACTCACCTCGCTGCGCCTCTTCGAACGTCGGGGCGGGGATGGCCTGGATATCTAGCGTGTGCTCGATCCAGCGGTTCAGGTCCACCTCAGCACTCTCGCACCGCAGGCCGCAGCGCCTGTAAGCGGGCCTGCGCCAGGCCTGGAGCCGCGCCCAGCCCGTACAGAGCGCCGGTTCCTTCGATCGTCAGCGAGGCCGAGACGCTGCCGCGCAGTGCAGCCTCCAGTGGATCGCCAGTCTCCTGCAAGCCGGCCAAGAAACCACCGCAGTATGCGTCGCCGGCGCCGGTCACGTCGACCACCCGCGCCGGATAGGCCGGCACCTGCCAGCGCCGGCGGCCGGAACGGTCCCAAATGTGCTGTCCGGCCGCGCCGCGTTTGATGACAACGATCGGGCAGCCGAATTCAGCCAGACGTTCCGCGACTTCCCAACTGTCGGGCGGGTGGGGCTGGAAGTACGAAAGCACCTCGGCCTCGCTGGGCAGGAAGGCGTCCAGCCCGTTGACCAACACCGGCAACTGGCTGCGGAATCCAGGCTCCATGTAGCGCAGCGAGGGGTCGACCGTGACTCGGTCCACCCCGAGGTATCGAAGCTGAGCAGGCAACAGGCTGTGGGTAAGGAAATCGGAGGGTGCAAGGTGCGCCGCTGCTGGGGGATCCTTGTCGAACTGCATGTCGTTGGGGCGCACTGCCAGAGAGGCGAACGCCTCGCGTTGACCCTGGCCGGCCGTCGAGTCCTGGTAGTCCCGTAGCGCCTCGGGCAGCGGCAACCCGAGCCTGAGAAAGTGGGAAGTTGGGTGGGTATCCACCCGTTCTTCCGGCGTCAGATAGGCGTAGAACGTCCGGTGATCTTGCGGGTCGGGTAGCAGCTTGACCCCGCTGACGTCGAAGCCGGCGGAGCTCATTTGATCCAACCAGCCAGAGGGGAAGTTCGGTCCGATCCGGCTGACGATGGACACCTCTGCGGCCCAGGCCGCGGCCCCAACCGCCGCATATACCGCGTTCCCGCCGAGCACCCCCAGACGGACCTGGCCATCGTGGGTGATAAAATAATCCTCCCTCAGTCCTCCAACAATCAGCAACCGGGTGGCCATCCACCGGATTATACCGAGCAGACGAGTTTGACCAGTTCACTAGTTCAGCAGGCAAAGCTGGCCGGCGCCTTCATTGATGGCGAATGGCCCAGATTGCGATCAGCTGCTGAGTCGGTGGTTCGACGCATGGAGCGGCGGCCGAGCACGGTCTTGTTGTGCGGATGCGGAGATTCGCATCACGCGGCGGACAGCCTGGCCCATACGTTCCGGAGCTGGGCGCAGCTGGCGTCGATGGGTTCGCCGGCGATGGAGGCTGCTCGCTACCTGGTTCCGGAGCTCAAGCACCGGGCCGAGGGGGTGCTGCTGGTCGGGATCTCGGTATCTGGCGAAACTGCTCGCACCCTTGAGGCCCTCGAACTCGGCCGGCAGCTTGGACTGGGCACACTGGCGATCACTTGCCAAGAATCAGGTTCGCTTTCCACGGCGGCCGACCATCGTCTGATCGGCGAACTCCCTGACTATCCAGACGGACCTGGCCTGATCAGTTATCTTGTCAGCTTGCTGGCCGGGTGCGCGCTGGCCAGCCAACTGGCATCCAATGACCTGGCGCAGCTGGTCGATCGGGCGGTCGGGGAGCTTGGTCGGCAATTGCCGGTCGAGATGGATCAGTATTGGCAACTCGGTGTGCGGGCGGCCGACGAACTTGGCGACGGGCTGCCTGTCACCTACCTGGGCAGTGGGCCGGCATACGGATCCGCAATGTTCGCTGCCGCCAAGCTGATCGAGGCCGCTGGGCGGCCGGCATGGGCCCAGGATGTCGAGGAGTGGGCGCACCTTGAATACTTCGCCGAGCCGGCCGGCCTTCCGACCTGGCTGTTGAGCAGTTCGGGCCGAGCAGATGGGCGCGAGACGGAGGTGATTCGGGCCGCCGAATCCATCGGGCGACAGATGATTGTGAGCCGCTGGAATGGAGTGCCAGCCTGGCCGGCCTGGCTACGCGAGGGCCTGTCGCCGCTGGCGTTGTGGATGGGCCCGGTGGCGCTGGCCGACGAGTTAACCTCACGGAGCGGCGAGCGCCCGTTCCGCGGATTTGGCGGGGGCCGAGCGCGGGAAGAGGGGGGCGGGCCAAGCCGGATCCGCTCGAGTCGCCGGCTGGCCACTCTTAAGGAATTTGCGGAGTTTCAGCCCGAGAACCAAAGTCTTATTGAGGGAAAGATTTAACCTTGGGTATAATCACCAGAGTAGGCAGCGTATGGTTTCGCTGCCGAGTTCTTTAGGCTGGGGGGCCTCACGATATATGTCAATTGCGAACATCCTTCTGATTGAGAGCGCTCGGCCGAGTGCACCTTCATTTGCGCCGGCGCTCGAACGGAAGGGGTTCGATGTGACCGTTCACCATAAGATCAATAGCGCAGTCAAAGCAGCCAACAAGGCGCGGCCGGATGTGGTGATCCTGGACGCAGCCTCGATGCGCACCAGCGGCACCCGCATGTGCCGGTCGGCGCGGGCCGGATTGAACGGGGTGCCAATCATTCTGGTCTCGCCGGAGGGAACCCAACCCGACCCAGGCAACGGATCCTCGGTCAACCTGGTCCAGCCGTTCACTCCGCGTAAGCTGGTGAACCGGGTGCACCGCCTGCTACCTGGAGACGAGCGGTACGCGGTCGAAGCCGGTCCAATCAAACTGAACATCGCACAGCGCAAAGTTCAGGTGCAAGGCAGGGAAAGCCGGTTGACTCCCAAACAAGCCAAGTTGCTCGAGATGTTCATGCAGAATCCAGGCAAACTGCTGACCCGTAAGCAACTGATCCGTGAGGTCTGGTTGACCGACTACACCGGTGATACCCGCACCTTGGACGTGCACATGAGTTGGCTGAGACAGGCGATCGAGCCCGACCCGCGGCACCCCACGTTCTTGCGGACGATTCGCGGCATGGGCTACCGGCTGGATCTTTCCTGATTGAGCAATTGCTAAAGGGGAAACGCACCGTGGCGGTGCGTTTCTTGATTCCCTGACGTGAAGTCAGTCGATCTGGAGCTGCTCTGTGCCGTGTCCGACCGCGCCGGTCGCCGACAATACCCTGGCGGCCACGGTATACCTCCCTGGCTTCCGGTAGCGATGGTGTTGTACGGTGTCAATCCGGTCGTCCTGCCACCCGCGCACCGACTGACTCGTGCTGCGAAACAACTTGCCATCGAAGTCCCAGTCGAACTCCAGTGCGGTCACGGATTCGGGAAACCGCATCTGTTTGCCCTCCAGCCCAATCAGGCGGGCTTCGGCCTGCCTGGACTTGGTGGTGAGCTTGAGCTCAGCGCCCAACTGCTCGTTCTCTGGACGTCCGGCCGCCGCCCACACGGAAAAGGCATGTCGATCACCTGCTAGCAGCAGCCGGCGCCGAGTCGTGTTGACTGCCAGGGCGGAGCCGTCGCAAGCTATCCATCGCCGGCCCAGCCGGTCGGCCACCGCCGGCAATGTCCCAGACCCACAGAAAAAGTCTGCTACCAGATCCCCTGGACTGCTGGAAGCCAAAATGATCCGCTCTAGCAGAGCCTCCGGCTTCTGAGTTGGATATCCGGTGCGCTCCCGGTGCAACCTGGCCACCACCGGGAAGTACCACCAGTCCTCCGGCACTTTCCCGCGCTCCAGATCGGGGCGTTTGCCAAAGCCAGCTTTCTTGGAGCTCTCGAAAGTCTTGACTGTGGCTGGATCGTAGGGAACTCGAACCGCGTCCGCGTTGAA
>CAZGCX010000229.1:0-4163 GCA_964524585.1 uncultured Anaerolineaceae bacterium | reverse complement strand
TAAAGACTCCATCGCTGACCGGGTGTCCGGTTTGGACGCCGGTGCCGATGACTATCTGGTCAAGCCCTTCGAATTCGATGAGCTGCTGGCGCGCATCCGGGCCCTGTTGCGGCGGGCCAAGCCGATCGAGGGTCCAGAAGTACTTTCTTTCGCAGATCTGCGGCTGGACACCGGAACCCATCAGGCGTATCGCGGAGAGCGGGAGATCGAGCTCACCGCCAAGGAGTATGAGCTGCTGGAGCTGTTCCTGAGGCATCCGCGTCAGGTCCTGACTCGTGAGGTGATTTACGATCGGGTCTGGGGCTACGACTTCGGCGGTGAGAGCAACATCATCGAGGTCTACGTGCGATACCTGCGCCAAAAGACCGAAGCCAGCGAGGAGCCCCGGCTGATCCACACCGTGCGCGGGGTCGGCTACGTACTGCGCGAGGAGTCGTGAGCCGAATTGACGGCTTGGCTCGCGAGGGGGGCGGTACGACGCTGGGCGGGCTGACGTGACCCTGCGCACCCGATTGACCTTCTGGTACAGCGGCCTGCTGGCCGGTGTGCTGATCCTCTTCGGAGTTGCAGTCTACCTGCTGCTCTCCTATCTGCTGACCCAGCAGCTCAACGATACCTTGTTATCTACTGCCGAGGACATCCGCAGCGTGGCGGCCCGTTCGGTCGACGGGCGGATCGCTTTTCCGGATCTGGCGCTCAATCTGACCGCAGATGTCGGCGTGCAGCTCTGGCAGGTCGATGGAGAACTGGTGGTGGGGGAGCCATCTTTGAGCGACCTGGAACTGGATCCGGGACTGGTCGGCAATCCAGCCGCCAGCTTCCGGACTGAGATGCTGAACAATAGCGAGTACCGGGTGCTGACCTACCCGTTGCTGGCGCAGATCGACAACCGGGTGGTGGGATACCTGCAGCTTGCCAGCTCGCTCGACGCGGTTCATCGAGCGCTGCGCAATCTGATCACGGTCATGGCAATCGGGGCGGTGGTCGCGGTGGGGGTTGCGGCGCTGGTGGGTTGGTCGACCGCCGGCGCAGCACTGCGGCCGATCGATCAAGTGACGGAAACTGCGCTGCAGATTACCCGCGCGGATGATCTATCCCGGAGAATCCCATTCTCCGGACCGCCAAAGGGGGAAGTGGGCCGACTTGCAGAAGCCTTCAACGAAACCCTGGAGCGCTTGGAAACCTTGTTCGAGACTCAGCGGCGTTTTCTGGCAGATGTATCGCACGAGTTGCGCACCCCGCTCACTTCCATCCGCGGCAACGTGGACTTGATCCGGCGCATGGGCGAGCCAGATCCCGAGTCGCTGGAGGCCATCCGGTCAGAAGTCGATCGCATGACCCGCATGGTGAACGATCTGCTGTTATTGGCACAGGCCGAGTCGGGCCGGCTCCCGCTGGCCCAGAACGAAATCGAGCTGGACACGCTGCTGCTGGAAGTGTTCAAGCAGGCCAGGGTGTTGGCGGCAGACGGCGTGCAGGTCGAGCTGGGCCGGGAAGATCAGGCGCGGGTACTGGGCGATCACGATCGCCTGATGCAGGTCCTACTCAACCTGGTCGCCAATGCGCTGGACCACACGCCGCGGGGCGGCAAGGTGACCCTGGCGCTGACCTGCGTCGAGGGCTGGGCCCGGCTGACCGTTTCCGACACTGGCACCGGAATTCCGAAGGAGGATTTGCCCCACATCTTCGAGCGTTTCTATCGGGTGGATCGGGCGCGGGTCCGGAAAGTCAGCGGAGGGGCCGGGTTAGGTCTGTCCATCGCGTACTGGATTACTCGCAGCCACAACGGCCGGATCGAAGTCGCCTCGGAGGAAGGCCGCGGCACGACCTTCATGGTCTGGCTTCCACGGTTGAAGGATGAGGGCAAGAGCGCGTTGGAAGCGGAACAGATACCTGCCGAAGCGCTGAGCTGAATCCGAATCTCGAGCAGCGGCGAAAGCCAGTGGGAGTGCTCGGTTCAGTTCGTGGCCGGTGCAGCGGCTGCCCGCCGGCACAAGGCAGCGCCCCCCGCATCAAGCCAATCCTGCAGCCCCGGTGAAGGGAGCCTGGACTGGCGGACGTCCTCCAAGATTCGCATCCCCCAATCGACGTATCGCAGGGTCTCTGCCGGCCAAGTGCTGCGCGGACGGCCAATCAGACCGTGACCGCCATTGTAGCCAGCCAACGCCTGGGCCTGGTCGCCGCCGGAAAGTTGCAGGCTGCGGGCGAGGTAGTGTAGGCCGCGCGCAGCGTTGACTTCCGGATCCAAGGGTTGTTCATCGCCGGAGAAGTGGAAGGGCATCACCTGAAACAGGCCCAGCGCACCGGCCGGAGAGGCAATCTGCGCCGCGCCGCAGGACTCGATCTGCATCACAGTGGCAATCAACTCAACCGGCAATTGGTACTCAACCGCCCAGCGTTCGATTCGAGGCGCCCACTGTTGAACCTGGGGCGAAAACTGCGGCGGAAAGACCAGGACGGACGATGGCGGAAGAGAACCTGTGGCTGCCGAAACCGGATGCAAGGTGGCGGACCCGGCCGCGATCGCGGCCAACGGAAAGCTGGCTGCCAGCAGGACCGGCAGCCAGCTTATCCCCACGCCGAGCGACCGACTTGCAGCGGATCGCACCAGGAGTTGCCGAGACCGGGGGTCTGAGCCGCGGTCTGCCGCAAGTGTGAGCGCGGCCGCTAGCGGCGGGCGGCAGACTGCGCCGCTTGCGCCAGATCGCGCTGTGGCTGAGCCACCAGCGTGCGCTTGCGCGGCGCGTGTCCGTTCTGGGTCGAGAACTGCGACGGGGCCACCGACCTGGAATGCTCGGGAGGGCGGCGACCGGCCAGGGTGAAACTGCCGATCAACAGCACCCGCAGCAGCAGCACCAGCGCGGCGACAAAGACCGGTGCGCCGCTCAGCAGGGTGTCGCGAGCGATGATCTCGTTGCCCAATACTGAATGGTTGAGTAGGGCCAGCGAGACCGACCACCAGGTGAGGATGGCGTTCATGGTGGCGGCCAGCATCCAGGCGCCAACCAGGTACCAGACCTCTACCCGTACCCGCTTTTTGGGCGAAAACAACCAAGCGACGCCGGCGAAGTCCATGGCGCTGAAGGCCAACGCCAGAATGGTCGCCCAACGGGCGAAGCCCAAGTGGAGATCGCCGAGCAGGTCGGTCAAGGCGTACTCGGTCGTGCTGAAATTGAAGAGCTCAAACGCAGTCAGTGCGCCAAGCATGATCAAGGCGAACACCCGATCGCGCTCGATATGCAGGCCCTTGGCCCACGACTGTAGAGCAGTGACGAATCTACTCCCTGGTTCTGCGAATCTGGCTTGCACGGACATGCCCCACCTCCAATAGAACGTCTGTTCGGATGCACAGTGTAGAACAAATGTGCTGTGCCTGTCAAGTCCCAATCGAGGTCTTCGGACGGCTCGCTGGTGGACCGGGATCGCGGAGTTCCCGGATGTGCAGCTTGAGTGCGCGATAACAAACTTCGGGGACCCCCGCCGTACCCGTGCTTCAAGCTGATGAATTGCTACTTGTTTGGGTGCGACTGCAGGCGGGAGGCGATCAGAGCGCAGAGGTAGACGACCACCGCGATTGGATACAGACTCTTGATCCCCCATTGGAGCGATCCGTATTCGAGGAATCCTCCTACCACTGAACCGCTGAGATTGGAGGCCAAAGGCCTGGATGTTTCGCCGGAGCGCCGCAATGCTTCAGCAAAGATCAACCCCGAGAAGAATAGCGGCGTCGACAAGATCATCGTGCTGGCAAACGCCTTTGCCAGCGGGCCAAGTCCGGTCAACCGTTCCAATGGGAAGAAGAAAGTGAGGACTAAGCTGGCAAACAGCAACCCGTATGAAAGCCTCAGGTTCAGCTTCGGTCGCCACAAGACGAGCAGGTTCGCCGCCAGAATCATGATCAGCACGCCAGAGATCGCTAGCGCGTTTACCAACCAGGTCGTCCCGAAGAGAAGCGCCAATTCTGTGATGCTCTTGAACTCGACGAGCAGGAAACCAGCGCCCAGCAGCCAGAACTGCCAGTCCGGATGCAATGCCTCGGGAAAGGACCGGGCGATCATCAGTAGACCCAGCAATGAGATCAGGACGATGGCGTGCAGATAGGGGGAGGGGATCTTGCGTATCCGCAGGTACAGGTAGGGCCAATCGTCGGTCGCCAGAGGCAC
>CAZGCX010000228.1:0-4204 GCA_964524585.1 uncultured Anaerolineaceae bacterium | reverse complement strand
CTGCGCAGCCAGAACGCCCCCGAACTTGTTGAACGCTGCTACCGAGCCTGGCGCGACCGCCAGCCGATCACACTGGAATACCGCTCCGAAGACGGTCTAACCGACCAGGCACCGATCGTGGCCGCCCGCTGGGCGGAAGTCGAGCAGGGACAGGTGTTGCTGCTCTGGCTGCGGTTGATCCAGGATCCCTTCCAGGTCCGAATGGACTTTGACGACGCCGAGGGCGACGACAGCTTCGACTCCGCAGCATAATCCCGCATGGGTGATTTCCAGTATCTGACAGTCAAGTCCGCCGAGGGAGTGCTGACGGCGACGCTGAACCGTCCCAAGGCCAATGCCTTTGATGCCGTCATGGTCGATGAGTGGCTTGCGGTGCTCAAGCAAGCCGAACGAGATGGATCGGTCCGTTGCCTGGTGCTGACCGGCGCCGGACGCTTCTTCAGCGCCGGGCAGGATGTCACCGCTATACAGGGCACTGACGGCGAGGTCTCGTTTCGCCAGCACCTGCATAGGACTTACAACCGGGTGATCAGCAAGATGCGCGGCCTGGAAAAGCCGATCGTCGGCGCCATCAATGGTCCGGCGGTTGGAGCCGGCCTGGGCGTGGCTCTGGCCACCGATCTGCGGGTGGCGGCCGAGAGCGCCAGCTTCATCTACGGATTCAGCGGCATCGGCCTGAGCGCCGATTCGGGAACCTCGCTGGCGATGCCGCTCTTGATCGGATTAGCACGTTCGGCAGAGATGGCATTTACCAACCGTCCGATCAGCGCGCAACAGGCCCTGGAATGGGGACTGGTCAACCAGGTGGTGCCAGACGATCAGCTCATGGATACAGTTGGCGAGCTGGCGAGCAAGCTTGCCTCAGGCCCGACCCGAGCCCACGGCCTGACCAAACGAGCGCTGTATCGGGCGACGATGGGTCAGCTCCAATCGGCGCTGGAGTACGAAGCCCAACTTCAGGAGATCGCCGGCCGCTCGGCCGACCACAAAGAGGGTCTGGCAGCGTTCCTGGAGAAGCGCGAGCCAAAGTTCACCGGACAGTAGTGGACCGCGCGCGGCGGTCCGGGACCTGTCATCTAAACCAAGGTTTCGGGGGGCCGCTTTACCGCTCGCTGGACGGCGCCGCCGGGTAGACCAAGTCGGCGTCGAGAACTGCACCGGCCATACCAATTCCGGCAAGCCGTCGAGAACCTGCGCGATCGGACTGGCCGGAATTGCAACGCCTCGTCGTTGAACGAAACATCCCCGACTACAGTTGTGAATAGTCCGCCCGCGATTGCGTCACGGATTGGGGCGCGATCCAGCGGCTCCGCCGGTCAGTGGTCTCCCCCAGAACCTGCACCACCGCATAAGCGGATCCGATGGTCGGATCCGCCGGCCGGCCAACGAGCTCGAAGTGCGGATAGCGAGAGGGGTAACAGCTGACCCTGTGCAAGTTTTCAAAGGTCACGTACCCTCAAGGGGCCGATCGCGACGGCAGGATTCCCAAGGAGCAAGCGCAGGATGAGACAGGTGCCTCAGATATCGCCGGCAGCGGCCGCCCGAAAAGTCAGCAGTAGAGCGACCATCATGGTCGGGGGATTCGGGATGACCGGCAATCCGGTCCATCTGCTGCATGCCTTGGCTGAGACCGACGTGCGCGGCCTGACCTACATTGGCAACAACGTCGGCGAACCCGGTTTAGGAGGCGGCCGGCTGTTGCGGCAGGGGCAGATTCTCAAAGCCATCGGTTCGTTCTTCACCTCCAACCCGGAGGCGGTGGAAGCTGCCCAGGCTGGGCGGATCGAGGTGGATTTGGTCCCGCAAGGCTCGCTGGCGGAGGCGATCCGCGCCGGAGGGGCCGGATTGGGAGGCTTCTACACGCCGACTGCGGTCGGGACCGTGCTGGGCGAAGGCCGCGAGATGAAACGAATTGACGGAGTCGAGCAGGTATTTGTCCCGGCCCTGAGAGCCGACGTGGCTTTCGTGCACGCCTGGCGGGCGGATACCGCCGGCAATCTGGTCTACCGCATGACGGAGCAGAACTTCAATAAGGCTATGGCAACCGCCGCCGACCTGGTGATCGCTGAGGTCGAGCAGATCGTTCCACAGGGCGAGCTCGATCCCAATTCCATTCACACGCCGGGTTGCCTGGTGGACTATTTGGTCGAGGTCGAGACCCGCCCTGAACATCTCGGGAGCTCCGGCGCGGTCAAACCCGGCGAATCGAATGTCAGTGAAAGCAGGATGCGCATCGCCAGGCGGGCGCTGCAAGAGCTCCGTCCAGGAGAGGTGGTCAATCTGGGAGTTGGAATCCCGACCCTGGTTGGCGATCTAATCTCGGAGGAGCACGACGTGACGCTGCAATCCGAGAACGGCATGCTGGGAGTCGGACCTTCCCCGGCAACGGGCGGGGCGATGGAGTTTCCGGTCAATGCCGGCAAGGTCCCGGTCACCGCATTGCCGGGCAGCAGCTATTTCGACAGCACAGATTCGTTTGCGCTGATCCGTGGTCACCACGTGGACCTGGCAATCATGGGCGGTCTGCAGGTCGATCAACAGGCGAACCTGGCGAACTGGGTCGCACCTGGGAGACCGCTGCTTGGGGTGGGTGGGGCGATGGATCTGGCACAGGGGGCCAGGCGGCTGCTGATCACCATGACCCACTGCGACAAGGAGGGGAGGCCCAAGATCGTTCCCCAGTGCGACTTGCCGCTGACCGCCCGCGGGGCGGTCGATATGGTAATCACCGACCTGGCCGTACTTGAGTTTATTGAGGGCAAGCTGACGCTGATCGAGCTGATGCCGGGTTCCTCAGCTGAGGAAGTCCGGTCCAAAACCAGGGCCGAGTTCGCCATCGCGTTGCGCGACGCCTAGCGACTCGCCATGCTGCCAGCGATGCTGCAGCAATAGCCGGGGCTAGCCAGCGAGCCGCGCCCGCTCCTCTTCTACGATCGAATCGTCCAATTTTGTGTATAGCGGCTTAGGTTCTCCGAGCACCTGGCTGGGAGGTAGCTGGCTGGGTTCCCAGCTCCCGCTGGCGCCGGTCGGATCGTAGACCAGCGCCTGGTGCGAGCGGGTCTGCTCCTGATAGCTCTCGATCCGCTGCTCTCCGAACAGCCGGCCCTGGTTGCCGAGCGCGGTGTGCAGCCGCTCTGAGCTAAACGGCAGGAACGGGGCAAACAGGACCTTAAGCGAGTCGATGGCCCGCAATGCGGTGTAGACCGTCCTGGCGGCGGCAGGTTTGTCTTCCTTAATCACGCCGAACCATGGGGCCCGGTCAAGGTAGCCATTGACCTCGCGTGCCAGCCGCATCGCCTCGGCCAGCGCGGCCCGCAGATGCACAGCCTCGATTTGAGCCCCGACCGTGTGAAATCCGGCCTCGATCAAGTGCAGCAGTTCCTTGTCGTGTCCGCCGAGCTCGCCCGGCTCGGGCACCTTGCCGTCCCAATGTTTGAAGGCGAAGGAGATCACCCGGTTGGCCAGGTTCCCCCAGGTGGCCACCAGCTCGTCGTTATTGCGCGATAGGAAGTCGGCCCAGGAGAATTCGGAGTCACGGGTTTCCGGCATGACCGCGCAGACGTAGTAGCGGATGGCGTCCGGATCGTAGCGCTGCAGGATGTCGGGCAGCCAGACCGCCCAATTGCGGCTGGTGCTGAACTTGGCCTGCTCCAGGTTCATGAACTCGTTAGCCGGCACATCGTACGGGAGATTGAGGTGCCGGGACGGGTCGTCGTCATAGATCCGGTCCACACCCATAAGTTCCGCCTGCCAGATGATGGTGTGGAATGGGATGTTGTCCTTGCCGATGAAGACGTAGCCGCGTGCTTGGGGGTCGTACCACCAGTGCTTCCAGGCTTCGGAGTCTCCCCGATTGTGAGCCCACTCGATCGAAGCGGTGAAATAGCCCATCACTGCCTCGAACCACACGTACAATCGCTTTCCCTCCCATCCCGGGAGCGGAAGTGGGATTCCCCATTCAATATCGCGGGTGACCGGCCGGCCGAGCAATCCACCTTCGACGAAGTTTCGGGCGAACTTATACACATTAGCACGCCAATGGTCCGCGTGTAGGTCCAGGTACTCCAGCAGGCGGTCAGTAAAAGCGGCCAGGTCCAGGAAGAAGTGCTCCGTTTCACGCACGACCGGTGTGCTGCCGTCGATCTTGCTGCGCGGGTCGATCAAGTCCAACGCGTCCAGCAGGTTGCCACAGTTGTCGCATTGA
>CAZGCX010000227.1:0-4205 GCA_964524585.1 uncultured Anaerolineaceae bacterium | reverse complement strand
CGGCTCGATGCGGGAAATCGCAGTTGAGTTGTCGGGGTAGGTGATGGTGAGATCGTTGCCATCGATCTCGAGCTTGGCAACCTGGCCGGCCTGAATCTGCTCAGCCAGCTGGTTGAGATTCAGATCCTTGGGTTGGGGCGTGCTGGCGCGAAACTGGATCACCAGCACGATCACAATCAACAGCAGTATCAACAAAACGACGGAATTTCTTCCGCGGGGCGAATTCAACCTGACCTCCTAGCACGCGGCGCGGCACACACTGCGGTTTGCCCGCTCGCGGCGGGGCCGATTATACCGTACCGACTTGCTTGGCACCACAGGTGACTACTGATAGGTCAACCAGACCCACAACCAGAGCGGGACCAGCCCGCCAACCGCCAGGAAGGCCAGCAACCCAAGGCCGACCGCCAGCCAGTCCACCTGGCCGGCAGTGACCGGCTCCATCATCTGGGTGGCGTCGTGCGAGGTGTGAAGCTCAACCACAGGCTCGGTCAAGCCTGAACCAAAGCTGGCCAACACCCGACCCAGCTGGTCTGCTGTGCGATAGCGGGCCGAGGGTTCCTTTGACAGCACCTTGAGGATGATCTGATCCAAGGCCGGCGGAATGGATGCGTCAAATTGGCTAGGCGGCATCACCGGCGCCAGCTGGTGCAGTTCGGCCAACGTCTGGGTATCCGCGGCCTCAAACGGCAGGCGCCCGGTCAACATCTCGTAGAGCACGATGCCCAGCGAGTAGACGTCGCTGGCAGGGGAGGGCGCCGCGCCGGCGGCCTGCTCGGGCGAGAAGTAGAGCGGACTGCCCCACACGACCTCGCTGTCCTCATCCGACCTGACTGTCGCCAGTGCACGAGCAATGCCGAAGTCGGTGATCTTGGCACGTTCGGAGTTTGAAACCAGGATGTTGTGTGGCTTGAGATCACAGTGCACCAGGCCCGCCCGATGCGCATAGCCAACGCCGTCGCAGACCTGCTCCATGATCCTCAGTGTGGTTGGTTGATCGAGTGCAGACCGGCGCTTGATCAAGGTCTTGAGATCGGTGCCCTCGATGTACTCCATTACGATGTACAGCGAGCTGGATTCCTGACCGAAGTCGTAGACCGTCACGATGTTCGGGTGCGAGAGGTTGGCGGCCGACCGGGCTTCCTGCAGGAAGCGGACCCGGAAGGCGGGGTCGCGGGCAAAATCGTTGCGCAGCACCTTGATCGCCACCTGGCGCTGCAAATTCAGATCACGCGCCAGGTACACATCTGCCATGCCGCCAGTGCCCAGCACGCGCTCCACTTGATATCGGCTGCCGATCAGCTCAGTCTCCATTGGCGATGATTCTATAACGAGCGGGCTATAATGTGTCAGCCTCTCAAAGAATTCCCCTATGAGCAACGCTTGGCTAATCTACAACCCCGCAGCCGGACGATTTCCGGCTGGCTGGCTGTTGAGCCGTGCGGTGAAGGTGTTGAACGATGCCGGTTGGGAGTTGGAAGTGCAAGAGTCGCACGAAGGCAAGGAGCTCGAGCAACTGGCGCGAGAAGCGATCCGGCACAGCTGCGATGCGGTGTTCGTCGCCGGCGGCGATGGGTCGGTCGGCCGGGTAGCCTCCGCCTTGGTCGGCTCTGAGGTCGCACTAGGAGTTCTTCCCTCCGGCACCGCCAACGTGTGGGCCAAGGAGATTGGCCTGGACCGGTTGGATTGGATCAACCTCTTCGCGCTGGAGAAGGCTGCCGAGAGCTTGGCGCATGGGACGGTGCGGCGGGTGGACATGGGCCAGGCCAACTCCCACCAGTTCCTGCTTTGGGCGGGGATCGGGCTGGACGCCCAGATCGTCAGCAACCTGGAACCGCGGGGCCGATGGGAGAAGACTTTCGGAACGGTGCATTATGGGCTGCTTGGGCTGTGGAACTCTATCGGCTGGCAGGGAGTCGATTTGCGGGTGAGTGCCAACGGCGAACGTTGGGAGGGGCGCTACCTGGTGGCAATTGCCAGCAACATCCGCAAGTATGCAGGTGGCCTGTTGGAGCTGACACCGGAGGCCCGCTTTGACGACGGCAAGCTCGATTTCTGGTTGATTGGTGGCAAGAACATGCGAGACGCGGTGATGCGGGTAGTGCAGATTCTGATCGGCGTCCACCGTGACTCGCCGGGAGTAGTGCACTTCCAGTCCGAATCCGCAACCTTCGAGGCCGATGAGAAGATCCTGATGCACTTTGACGGCGAGCCCCAGATGGTCGATTCACCGCTGCAATTCACCACTCGGAAGCGCTCGCTAAACGTGCTGGTACCCAAGCCATTTCCGGCGGCGGAGCGCAATTGAAGCCGGCAGTTCCGCTCTGGCTGGCCGGAGGAGCGCTGGTGGGAGTGCTGGCGGCCGGAACCCTCTTGATCCTGACTCGGGTCATCGGGGGGCCGCCCGCAATACCGCTGCCGGTGCTGACGGTGATCCCATTGCCGACGCCCACGCTCGCCCCAACCGCCACGCCGGTTCCGCCTCCGACTGCGCCGCCGACCGAGGGCCCGCAGCCCGGGCCGGGCGGGGCGCATAGTTTCTCGTTGGGCCAGCTGGTCACCATCGCCGGAACGGAGGGTGAGGGGCTGCGGCTGCGCCAGACGCCCGGGCTGGACGCCGCGGTGCGATTGGTCGCGCTGGAAAGCGAGGTGTTTCAGGTGGTCGAGGGGCCGGTCAGTGCCGACGGCTATCTCTGGTGGCACCTGACCAATCCGTACGATTCATCAAAAGACGGTTGGGGAGCCGACCAGTACCTCCAGGAGCTCGACTCTTGAATCCAGATCCGCGCCCATCCAAGGTCAGCGCCTCTCGGTCTAAGGCGGTGATGGTGATCGAGTGGGAGGACGGCCTGCAATGCGAGTATCCATACAGCGGACTGCGGGCGGCCTGCCCCTGCGCAGAGTGCCGCGGCGGACACCAGAACATGGGGGCACCGGGCAGTCCGGAGATGCTGCTCATCCCGCTCAATCCGCGACAGTCGGCCGAGCTTGAGCAGATCGAGCCGGTAGGCAACTATGCATTACAGCTGATCTGGAAAGACGGCCACTCCTTCGGAATCTACACCTGGGAATACCTCCGCCAGCTCTGTCCCCAATCCGAAAACCCTGCGTCAAGCTAGCCATCGCGTAGATTCCAGAAAAAGAAACGACCCGCCGAAGCGGGCCGCCAGTGTTTCGGACCGGGCTCAATCGAGATGGTCTTTGAGGTTGTGTTGGACCGCGTAGGCGGCTGCCTCCGCACGGTTTCGCACATTGAGCTTGGACAGGATGCTGCTGACGTAGTTGCGTACGGTGCCTTCGCCCAGATAGAGCATTTCTGCGATCTGGCGATTTGTGCGGCCCTCGGAAACCAGCTGCAGGACGTGCATTTCCTGCTCAGTTAGTTCGGCGAACGCTGAAGCCTCTTCCTTGCGTGCGGCTTTGCGAACCTGCTGGAAAACCCGCTGTGCCACCGCCGGATCCAGCAAGGCCTCGCCGCGGCCGACGGTTTCGATGGCGTTGACCAGGTCGTCACCGCCGATTTGCTTCAAGACATATCCCGCCGCTCCCGCTCGGATCGCGGCAAACAACATCTCATCCTCGGCGTATGAGGTCAGCATGATCACCTTGGTGTCCGGGTAGTTATCGGTGATCTCCTGCGTCACCTCGATGCCGGATCCGCCCTTCAGGCGGATATCCATTACGACCACATCCGGCTGGTAGTCGCGTGTCTTTTCCAGAGCCTCCGTGGCGGCGCTGGCCTCAGCCACGACCTCAAACCCGGGCTGCTTCTCCAGCAAAGTGCGCAGCCCAAGCCTCACGACTTCGTGGTCGTCGACCAACAGAATCCTTTGTCGCTTCATGGTCTGAATTCTATTCGATTGTCAGACGGGTCTCAACTGGTGGTGGATGATTCTCGAGTGTAGTCGACAAACCGGTAGCCGACCCCGCGCTCGGTCAAGATGTACTTCGGATTGCTTGGATCCTGTTCCAGTTTGCTGCGCAGATAGTTGATATACAACCGAAGATAGTGGGTCTCCTCCCGGTACTCGTAGCCCCAGACCTTGGCGAGCAGCTGATCATGAGGCACCACCCAGCCGGCATTTTGCACCAGGTGGTAGAGCAGCTTGAATTCGGTGGGGCGCAGTGGGACCAACTTGCCCTCCACAAACACTTCCCGACGATCGAAGTCGAGAGTCAGGCGATCGTCGACCACGATCGGTTCG
>CAZGCX010000226.1:0-4210 GCA_964524585.1 uncultured Anaerolineaceae bacterium | reverse complement strand
AATGATGACCAGCACAATCCAGCGATTGGTTCCCCAGCGCCAGCTACTCGTCTTCGGTTCGCTGTCGGTCATCGTTGTCAGACTCTCCCTGCAGCTTGGCCATCCCAGTCAGCACGATCCGCACCATGAGGTAGATCGTAACCGGCACGCTGCCGATGACCAGGACCAGCGTAAGAATCGGGCGAGAATTGAGTTGAGAGTCCAGCCAGAGGCCGGCACCGAGCGCTATGAAGATGATGACGAGGGTAACGCATCCGACCTGTCCTAACAGCCCTGCTACGGCCAGGGGAAGATCGGGCTTCCCTGCTCGGTCTTTGCGCATTGTATCACAATGTCAATTTGGTCTGACTAAAGCGGTCCGATTGGGTAACTTTGGGTTCCCGGCCCCTGCGATCTGCCCGTGGCGTCGCCATGAATCGACCGCCGGTTACGGGCCCGCGCAGGCCTCAGAACAGGCTTCCTGCCGCGCCGATCGCCGCTTCCAGCCAGGGACCGCTCACGATCCCAACCAGCAGAATCGCGCCGATGCAGGCCGCCAGCGCCACCGCGTAGGGGCGTGGAACTTCAATCGGCACGCCCTCCTGATCCGAGCGGTACAGGTAAACCACCTTGAGCACGGTCAGGTAGTAATACAGCCCCACGATGGCGTTCAATACACCGACGAACGCCAGCCAGATCAACCCGCTCTCAACTGCGGCGGCGAACACGTAGATCTTAGCCACGAAGCCGGCCAGCGGCGGCATCCCGGCCAGCGAGAGAAAGGCGACCAGCAATGCCAGTGCCAGTCCCGGAGATCGGCGGCTCAAGCCGGCGTAGTCGGCGATCTGGTCGGAGCCCGCTGCTCTGGCGAACAGGATCACGACCGAGAAGGCCGCCAGGTTGGTGACGATGTAGGCAACTAGATAGAAGATCAGGCTGGCGGTTCCGAAGCGAGAGAGCGCCACCAAACCGATCAAGGCGTACCCGGCATGGGCGATCGAGGAGTAGGCCAGCAGACGCTTGATGTTGCGCTGGGTAATCGCCAGCACGTTCCCCAGGGTCATCGTCACCGCAGCTACGCCGGCCAGTGCCGCAGCCCAAAACCCTTCAACCGATGGAAACGCCAGCAGCATCACCCGCACCAAAACCGCAAAGCCTGCCGCCTTGGATGCGGTCGATACATAGGCGGTGATCGGCGTCGGAGCGCCTTCATAGACATCCGGCGCCCAAAAGTGAAACGGCACTACCGACACCTTGAAGCCGAAGCCGACCAGCACCAGCACGACCGCTGCTCCCAAAATCACTGGGGACAGATGCGCATTGCGCATCGCGCCCGCCAGCGCGTACAGGTTGGTCTCGCCCGTGAAGCCGTACAGCAAGCTGAAGCCGTACAGCATCACTGCCGAGGTCACGGCGCCAAACAGGAAGTACTTCAAACCCGACTCGGTCGAGCTGTCGTCGGCCTTGAGGAATCCGGCCAGGATGTACAGCGGAATGGATGTGGTTTCGATCGCCAGGAACAGCATGATCAGATCTGCGGAGGATGCCATCAGCATCATGCCAATGCTGGTGACCAGCATCAACGCGTAGTATTCGCCCCGGTCCCCCACTCCGTCGGAGTTTACCGAGATCAGGCTGGTGATGATTACCGAGAACAGAATAATCATCTCGAAGGCGAAGGACAGCCAATCCTGGCGCAGCATTCCGCCGAAGATCAGCGGTTCGTCCGCAGGCGGTTGGCTGAATACGGCGGTCGCCGCCAGAACTGCCACTCCCCCGATCGCTGAGACCCAACCGAGCGCAGCCCGCTGACTGGGTCGCCACAGCATGTCCAGTGTCAGCAGTAGCCCGGCGAGCACCAGCAATAGAATCTGGGGCAGGATGGCAAGCAAATGCGGGGAAGCAAAGTCTTGGATTTGCATCATCCGGCCCCGAATAACCGCAGCACGGCGTCTGCGCCACTCTGCACGATCGGCGCCATGATTGCCGGGTACACCCCAATGAGGATCAACAACCCGGTCAAGATCACTAGCGCCAGCTTGTCCTGCAGGATCACGTCGCCGATATGCCCTTCAAACTCGCTCGGCATCGACCCGAAGAACACCCGGCCCACGACCCGCATGATATAGGCCGCGGTGATCACGATCGAGATCACCACCACCAGCGCTACGATCGGCTGCGCCTGCCACAGCCCCATGAAAATCGGAAACTCGGCGATGAACCCGGAAAACCCTGGCATGCCCATTGACACCAGTCCGCCGACGATGAAGGCCACCGCCACCAGCGGCATGGATTTGGCAAACCCGCCGAGCTTGGGAATCTCGCGAGTGTGAGCGCGGTCGTAAACCATCCCGACCACCGCAAAGAAGAGAGCCGTCATGACCCCGTGCGAGAACATCTGGATTCCGGCGCCGGTCAGGCCGTTGCGGTTGAGCGTGGCGAACCCCAGCATCACCAGCCCCATGTGCGAAACCGACGAGAAGCCAATGACGTACTTGAAGTCGGTCTGTACCATAGCGATGAAGGCGCCGTATACCACGTTGACACTGGCCAGCACCAGAATCAGTGGCGCCCAAAAGCGGGCGCCCTCCGGCAGCAGCATGATCCCCACCCGCAGGGCGGCGAAAGCGCCTAACTTCATCAGCACCCCGGCATGGAACATCGAGACCGCCGTGGGCGCCGCCACGTGTCCATCCGGCGACCAGTTGTGGAAGGGGAAAATGCCGCCCAACACCGCGAACCCAAAGAACACGAACGGGAACCACAAGTGTTGAAAGCCGGCCGAGAAATTCGCGCCTTCGAGCGCCAGCATGTCGAAGGTGTTGAGGCCGGAATTGAAGTACATCACCAGGCCACCCACCAACGCCACTACCGAGCCGATGAACAGGTAGAGCGTCAGCTTCATCGCCGCATACTCGCGGGTGACTTTCCAACCCCAGATCGAGATCAGCAGGAACATCGGGAACACCGCGATCTCGTAGAAGAAAAACAGTTGAAAGAGATCGAGCGAGGCAAACACCCCAAACACGCCGGTGGCCAGAATGAACAGGAAGGCGAAGAACTCTCTCGGCCGGTCATCCAATCCCCAGGAAATCAGCACACCGGTGAAGATCACGACCCCGGTCAGCAGCACCAGCGGCGCGCTGATGCCATCCACGCCGAGGTGATAGGAAATGCCAAGCCGGGGGATCCAGTCCAGACGCTCAAGGAACTGGTACCCACCCATCGCCCGGTCGTAACTTAGGTAAACCACCAACGAGAGCCCCAGGTCAATCGAAGCCGCCAGCAGCGCCAGCCGCCGGATCCAGTCCTTCTTCTCACTTGGCAGGAGCAGCAGGATCACCCCGGCCACGATCGGAGTGAGCGTGATGACGGAGAGGAACGGGAAACCGGTCACGAGCCGAGCAGCCTCATGGCGGTCTGATTAATCACCACCACGATCCAATTGGGCCACACGCCGATCAGCAGCATCAGTCCCATCAGCGGCGCGATGGCGATGGTTTCGCGGCGGTTGATCTCGAGCATGTGTCCATACCACTTCTCGTTCAGCGGCCCGTGCAATGCGGCGCGGATCCCTTTCAGGATGTAAGCGCCGGTGATCAGCACCCCGAGCATCGACAGCGCGGTGAACAGAGTGAAGATCGGCCACACGCCTCGCACCACCATGAATTCGGACACGAAACCGTTCAGCCCCGGCAGTCCGAGTGAGGCCATCGAAGTGAAGATCAAGATCCCGCCATAGATCGGCGCCAGCGGGAACAGCCCGCCGTACTCTTCCAGATTGCGGGTGTGGGTCCGTTCGTAGATCACCCCGACCAGCAAGAACATTCCGGCCGCTGACAATCCGTGGTTGAACATCTGGAGCACCGCACCGTTCACCGCGATCACCCCATCGCCGACCGACATCGTGCCGCGGGCGTAGGCGGCGGCCGCGATCCCCAACACCACGAATCCCATGTGGTTGACCGAGGAATACGCCACCAATCGCTTGAAATCCTGCTGGCCCCAAGAAACGAAGGCGCCCAAGACGATCGCCAGCGTCGCCAGCAGCGCCAGCACCCAGGCAAACGACTTGGCCTGCTCGGGGTAAAGCGGCAACACCAACCTCAGAAACCCGTACGCTCCGAGCTTCAGTAGCACACCGGCCAGGATCATCGAGCCGGCGGTTGGCGCTTCGGTGTGGGCATCGGGCAGCCAGGTGTGGACTGGCCAGACCGGTACTTTGATGGCG
>CAZGCX010000225.1:0-4214 GCA_964524585.1 uncultured Anaerolineaceae bacterium | reverse complement strand
GTAACTTTCACGACCGGACCACAAGACCCACAAGCCGTGCTGTATGCCATGCAGCGCACCCTTGAAGATGTTCCAACAACTCCTCCGCTCGAATTGCTGAACCCGACGCCAGAGCCGGTCCGGGTTTCGACCTCAGTTCCACCTGTACCTGCGACGCCAGCGCCAACACCCCTGGGATTCGGACCAGCCCCGCTGAGTTCCCAACCCGGCGCTCCAATTTGGATCGGACTGTTGTCCGGGATGCTGTTCCTGGGAGTTGTCATGGGGTTGCGCTACACCTTTCGGCGGTAAGCGAGGATCACGGGTGTAATGAGATTAGTGAACCAGGGAATCCCGATGCAGCCTAGATGCAATGTACCGAAGCGGTTGATGGCCCAGCGGGCATGTGCCTCACGATGAGATCGGCGATGCGCCGGGGCCAATTGGCCCGAGTCCACATCAGACGCCAGTTGTGGCAGGCGAGTGGAGGCAGGTCCAAGCCGGCGTTTATTTTCGGATGTGGGCGCTCGGGAACCTCTTTGCTCCTTTATGGACTGAGCAGGACCTGGCAGGTCGAGGCTTTCAACGAAGATCACAAGCTTGCATTTGAGGATTATCGACTCCGTGACTGGGCCAAGATTAAGGCGCTGATCGAAGGCAGCCGTGCCCCACTGGTTCTGTTCAAGCCGATCCTGAGCACCCCACTTGCCGATGGTGCCCTTTCCCAGTTTCCTAACGCCCGGGCTATCTTCGTGTACAGGCATTACTCGGACGTCGTGAACTCATCGTTAGCCAGGTTTGGCCGAGACAATCGCATAAATCATGTGCGCGCCTGGATGGCGAACGACTTTGGTGAGTTCGCCTTCTCGCCTCCGCCCGAACCCACAAAGAACATCATTCGCAAGTTCTGGAGACCGGAACTGAATCCGGAATCTGGCGCGGCGCTCTACTGGCTCTTCTACAACCGATTGTTCTTTGACCTGAAACTCTCAGCCGACAGCCGCACTCAACTGGTGAAGTATGAGGCGGCGGTCAGACGGCCGAATGTCTGGTTCCGTAGCCTGGCCGAGTTCCTTGGAATTCAGTATGAACCGGCCATGTCGGATGGGGTCTATGAATCGTCAATTAATCGCGATCCGGCTCCTCCGATCCAGGCGGAAATCGAAGACCAGTGTGAGCAGTTGTGGCAAGAGCTGAATGCGGTCAGTAAGGCGAGTGCAGTGGCGCCGAGCCGGTCAAAAGAAGGCAATCTTTGATCCGCCATTTCTACCTGACGGACCCCGCAATCACACACCAGTCTCGGTTCGGTAGATGGTGACACACACCCGCGTGCGCGTCGCGATTTGCGCGCAACAACTCAAGCAGCCTCTTGTCGGCGGGGTGGACGTGTATGCCGATCGCCTGGCTCGAGCGTTCGAGCGCATCGGGTATCAGAGCTGCCTGATCTCATTTGACCCAGAATCGGGTCCTGCCAGCGGTTACAGCGTTACCTCCGATGAGCATGATGGCCGACCGATTCGTCGCATTCGCTTCCGACTCGCGTCACGAAGCAAGCAGGTCTTTGACACTGCCTACGATCCGATGATGGCGGCCGCCACAAGTGAAGTGCTGCGGGACCTGGCACCCGACGTCTTCATCATCACCAATTTCTACTTGCCAACATTGGCCTCAGTTGAGGCCGCGGCCGCCCTCCGGAGTCCGATTGTGCATATTGCCACCGACTTCGTACCGGTTTGTCGGCGGGGAACCTATATGCGTTGGGATGGCCGGTCGTGCGAGGTGGGCGAGTCGGTACGAACCTGCGCAGCGTGCTTTGTGTCACATCGCGTCGTGGGTCGAGTGGGCGCATCGATTCTAGGTATGCTGCCGGAAGAGGTCTTGATCGAGAGGTCCAGCCGACAAGAGCCTGAGGAAAGGTCCAGCCTGCTCGCCCGGTATTACGGGCAGGTGGCAATCACTCACCAGAGGTTGGAGATCTTGGAATCGCTGAGACCTGAGATCGCTTTGGTGCTGGCGCCAACCCGGTTCGCGCAGCAGGTGTTCATGGACAACGGATTCGGCCAGACTCAAGTTCGCTACCTCCCCTTCGGAGTCGAAGAGGCAATCCACGGCGCTCGCGCTGAAGAGCGACAGGCTGGAGTTACTCGTTTCTTGTTTGTCGGCCGACTCCAACCGTATAAGGGGGCAGAAGTGCTGGTCGATGCGTTCAATGGATTGAAGACTCCCCGGGGCGCGTCGCTCACCCTATACGGCAAGGCTGACGGCCATCCCGAGTACTTCCAGGCGCTGCAAAACAAGATAGCTGGCAACTCGTCCATAACTTTCGGCGGCCAAATTCCGCCGTCCGAACTTCCGCACGCCCTGCAAGAGGCGGACTACTTCGTCCTTCCGTCCTTATGGCACGAGAACAGCCCGTTGGTGTTGCTCGACGCGCTTCAATCCCATACCCCAGTGATCGCGAGCGACGTGGGAGGAGTTACAGATCTCATAGACGACGAAGAAAATGGACTCCTATTCCCGATGGGCGATGTCCAGGCGTTGCGCGCGGCCCTGCAACGGGCGATCGATGAGCCGGGTTTGAAGGCAAAGCTGAGCCACCGCACTGATCAGTCGCTAATGGACATTGATGCCTATGCCCGAACTGTGATGAGTCTGTTGAACGGCGCCCTAGAGGCCCATGCGTTAGCCCCCTACACCGATCGGCCGCTGCAGTCCCAGGAACGGTTGGCATGAACGCCCTCGTCGTGGGAGGAAGCGGATTCATTGGGTCCCATCTCGTCGACCGCCTCGTCGAGCAGGGACACAAGGTCACGATCTTCGATCTGCGAGATCGGGCATATGATCGGCGGCCAGCCGGTGCACGGCTCATTCAGGGCGACCTGGGGCAGGAGTATCTGCTACGTGATTCCCTGAGCGGAGTGGACGTGGTCTTTCATCTGGCTTGGACCACCATCCACGAGACGGCCAACGACGATCCAGTTGCAGACATCAGGTCCAACCTCATCCCTTCCGTTCGTCTATTGCAGCTTGCCCTGCGTTCAGGCGTCAAACGGGTGGTGTTTCTTTCATCGGGGGGAACGGTATATGGCATGCCCAAGGAAGTACCCATTCCTGAGGACCATCCGACGAATCCGCGGACGGCGTACGGGATTACCAAGCTTGCGGTAGAGAAATACCTTCGCATGTACTCCGATCTGCATGGCCTCGACTTCGTAGTCCTTCGACCGTCGGTGCCATACGGACCGCGCCAGAATCCGCTGGGCAAACAAGGTGCTGTTGCAGTCTTCCTCTACCAAATCGGTCGAGGCGAGCCGATCACAATCTGGGGCGATGGGAGCACCAGCCGAGACTACTTCTACGTGACTGACCTTTGCAGCGCAATTCAATCTGCGGCCCAAGTGGAATTTAACGGGCGCCGGATCTTTAACATCGGCGGTCAGGCCGAGATCAGCTTGCTAACACTGGTGCACTCGATTGAGGCGGTCACTGGCAAAGCGGCTTTGGTGAGCTACAAACCTACCCGGGCGTTTGATGCACCGCGGATTGTGCTGGATACACGCGGCGCGAGGACCGAGTTGGGATGGTCGCCCACGGTTTCACTTGAGGATGGGTTGGAAAGGACCTGGCACTGGATGGAAGCCAACATCCAGTAGCGAAGAGGTTTTCCGCTTAGACTGGACGCCAATCTCTCCCGCACCGACAGAGGCTCCTGCACTCGATGCAACAACATCAGCCCAATCATCCAAACGTACTGTTCATCACGATCGACTCGTTGCGCGCCGACTGGCTGGGGCGATCGAGCAATCGATTCTCCGTTACACCGGCCCTCGATCGGCTGGCGCAGTCTGGCGTACGCTTCGAGCAAGCAGTCACCGGCGGTTCTTGGACACAGGCCGCATTTCCGGTGATGCTGACCTCGACTTATGCCTCCATGTACGGCGGGTGTCTGAACGCTCTCTCTCCTGAGCGGCCATCGCCGGTCGAAAGCCTTCGGTCACACGGCTACTCCACCGCCGCCTTCAGCACCAGCCCCCTGTTGAGTCGCGAATACGGCTACGACAGGGGATTCGAAGAGTTTCATGATATTCAACCTGCCGGTCGCGATCCCCGGCTGCGGCGGATCAAGGGTGGCCAGTTTCTTCTTCGTCAAGATTGGGTACACGGCGTTGCAAAGCAGATGGGCAAGAGGCTGGCGCCGGCCAAGCCATATTCTCCGGCCGCTACGGTCAACACTC
>CAZGCX010000224.1:0-4223 GCA_964524585.1 uncultured Anaerolineaceae bacterium | reverse complement strand
GGCCCTGGGTCATCGGGCCGTGGCAGGACTCGCAGGTCACGCCCTCCAGCGCATAGGTGTTGACGGCCGGGTCGTAGCCGGTCGTGTGACAGCTCAGGCAATCAAACTCCTGGCCGACTTGCTCCCAATTCTGCTGGAAGATCGGCGAGGAGAAGGCCCGGGCGTGGCGCGAGACGACCCAGTCGCTGTGGATATCCTCGTGGCAAGCGGCGCACCGGTCCGGTCCGACGTAGCCGCCGACCTGGGCCGGTGGGGCAGCCGGTGCGGAAGCGGCGGCCGGGGTGGAGGCCGCTCCCCACATCAGGGAGACGCCCAAGACCAGACCAAAAGCCAGCAGACTTTGAGGTTTCATCAACCGTCTCACGCGTATCTCCGCTTCGAGCGGGCGTGCCGGAAGCACCCTGGAGATGCATTGGACGGTGGGGTTATTGCCCCAACCCGCCATGGGTGTCTTCCTCGCAGCCCGATGCTATTTGCTCAGGGGCAAGCCAGGCAGTACCTTGAATCATCTGTAGTTGGTGATTGTTGTCACAAATAGCAGCAGGCGCTCGCCGTGTTGTTGGGCGGCAAGCTTGCAGAAAATAAAAGGCCTCCGAGCCATATCGGCTCGGAGGCCTGCTTGCGGGTGATGCTGTTGCTGTCGGTGACTGGGCTACTTCAAAGCTTCGAGTGCCGCCTCGAGTAGGGCGATCGTGTAGTCGGAGTTGTGCACGCCCTTGCTCTTGTCTTCGTGCGCCACGTAGATCCAGTCGTAAAGCGCAGTGGCAATGCCCTCCGGTGCTTCGGTCACTGTCGGGTGGCCATCCGGTGAGTTCTCGCTGAGCACCCCGGCCGCTACCAGCTTCTCGCCGACTTCGTCGATCAAAGCCTGGACCTGAGTCTGGACGCCGTTGATATCGAAGTTCTCGGCATCCGGATGGCAGGCCTGGCAGTTCGCAACGTTCGGCTCGAAGGTATGGGTCCGATCGGCGCCCATGTGGCAGGTCACGCAGGTGTCTTCCACCACTGCGTAGTGGGCGCTGGGGCTACCCTCAACCGAGCCGGCGACACCCAACAGCATGGAGCTCTGCGGGCCGTGATGCGGGCCCCAGTGTGAGCTAATCCCGGAGATCACGCCGTTCTCTGCGGCCGGGAAATCGCGCCGCGGTTGGTGGCAATTGACACACAGGTTGCCCTCTCCACCGTCGTAGGTTGCGCCCTCAATCGCGAACAAGCCGACCGGGTCGGTCGTCTCCAAGGCGAAATCTGCGTTGGTGAAGGTGGTATGGATCTGATGGCAGGCGCGGCAATCCTGTCGTGTCGGGTTAGGATCCCCGTTCTCCACCTCGTCTGGATTCAGTCCCGCCGCGATCCGGATACTGAACGCCCCGCCCGAATGGCATCCGGCGCATCCGGCGCTCGTGCCGCGGACGTAGGCCTCGCCCATGCCATGGTGCGACTCGCTCCAGGCGGTCTTCTTGCCGGTGATCAGCGTGCTGTCGTTATGGCACTGGGTGCACGTCAGATCGGCTGCCGCGAAATCTGCCGCCGCTCCAGCCGGGCCTTGCGGTCCAGCCGGGCCCTCGGGGCCCTGAGGGCCCGCAGGGCCCGCAGGCCCCGCGCCTCCGGCGCCGGCGGCCAGCGCCAGCGCCCCAAGAACAATAAACGCCAAAACCCCCACTTTTTCTCTTCTCATTCTTATCTTCTCCTTAAGCTCTTTTTAAGTCCGCGTTCCCTGGGGATATTCAAATATGATATCAGCGGTCTGAAAACCGGCACAACTCTGCTCGGAGCAGTGACATTTGTCACAATTATCGGGCTACTGCGGGTGGGATCTGGGTCGAGAACCCGGTCGGTTACGGGCCGACTGACTCAAGGTAGGTGATGACTTGCCAGCGCTGCTCCTCACTCAGCGAGCTGCCAAAGGCGGGCATCGCCCCCAGGCCGTCGGTGATCGAGCAGAAATACGCCCCGGGATTTGCCGCCAAATCGGCGCCGACTTCGGGCGAAGTGAAGTCCGGAGTCTGCGGGAGCCCACCGGTTGCATCCACCCCGTGGCACACCGCGCACTGAGCCTGATAGGTTGCTTCTCCGGCCTGGATCGCTGGCGGATCACCGAGTTCGAATGGGTTCGACTGATCAATCGTACACACTTCGGCTTCGGCGGTCGCGGCACCTTGGGTGGGTGCCGGACCGGCCAGCTCCTGATCCAGGCTCGCCTCATAGGAAAAGGTCCGTAGGTAGTCAATCACCGCCCAGCGCTGGTCCTGACTGAGCAGCGATTGCCAGGCCGGCATGGACCCGCGGCCCTGAGTGACGGTCAGGTAGAGATCGCGAGGGGCGAGGCTGTCCATCTGGCGCAGATCGGTGAAGTCGGCAGATCCCAACAACTCGCCCGAGCCGCTCTCGCCGTGGCATGTCGCACAACTGGACTGGAAGATCTCCCGGCCCTGATCCAGTGTTGTGGCGGAAGTCGAGATCCGCCAGACGTAGAACACCACATCCCAGCGCTCGTCGGAACTCAGCCGATCTCGAAACGCCGGCATTTCGCCACGACCCTCCGTGACCGCGGCATAGAAATTCGCCGGCGTCTCACCGCGAACGTAGTCCAGGTCCTGGAAATTCCTTGAACCGGGTACCGCTCCGGTGCCGTCCGGTCCGTGACATTGGGCGCAGTTGTCCTGGTAGAGGGTGAGACCCCGGGCCGCAGATGGTAGCTGGGCTGGATAGCTGAGGATGGCGAAGGCCGGTTGCTCGGTCGGCTCGATTGCGCTGGGCAGCTCCGTCGCCGGAACCAGGGTCGGGATCGGAGTCGGGCCTTCGGGGAACAAGGTGGGCTGGGCACAACTGGCCGTCACCAACAGCAACAGTGCCGTCAACAGCAGGGTAGTCCAATGCCGACTCGACATATCGGCCTCTCCTATTGGTCCGTCTGTGGAAATGTGCGAATGTAGTTGATCACGTCCCAACGTTCCTGTACGGTCAGGTTTTCTGCGAGCGCCGGCATATCGCCGAAGCCGCTGGCGATCGCCAGGTAGACCGAACCGTCGAACTCGGCGGCAGTCTGTGCGCCGACCAGATTCTGCGGCGTGCGGTCAAAGCGGTCGGACAACGGGCCGTCTCCGTGGCCACCTTCGCCGTGGCAGAGCTGGCAGTGAATGGAGTACAAGATGGCTCCGCGCTGAATGGAGTTGTCATCTGCCGCCACCGGATTGACCGGGAACTCTTCGGGGATGACCGCCTCCCCCTGCAATGGAACCGCGCCAGCCGGTGGGCTCAGGCGTGGGCCTTCCTGATATCCGATGGCCGGTGAGTTCTGCAGGTCTGATGGAAACCGGATACGTATGATCTGGTAGGTGAACAGCAGACCGAGCACGAACGGCGTGAGCAGGGCGGCGATGATGATCAGACCCCTGCGAGTTCGATTGCTCATAGCAGTTGACGCTCCGGCACCTGTACCGGATCGGCGCCATGCCGCTCGAGCAGCTGTCGCACGGTGGCTTCCGGAACTGTGGAAAACGTCACTAACACGGCGATGCCGCCCTCGGTGACTGCCTTGTGGTACGGCTTATGGCCGAATTCGGGGAAGTCCATTTCCCACAGCACACCAAGGAAGGTCGAAATAATCGTGGCCATCATGGTGAACACGAACACGATGATGGCGGTCGATGGAGGACCGACAGCTGGATGCCCGCCCACATCCAACCGGTAGAGGTGCGGTGTGATGGCCGCCAGAAACAGCCCAAAGGTCAGCCCTCCGAGTGCCCCAGCCAGCACGATGTAGGGCAGCCGCAGCCACTCCAAATGTCGGCCGAGCGATCCTTCCGGGAAGGGGACCCCCGACATGACGACGATCTGATCGTCGGCAACACCGGCCTCGTGCAGCGCGTCGATGGCCTCCGCACTGGCGGTGGACTCGCGAAAGACACCGATCAGCTCGTTGGGCTCAGCCACAGCGCATTCCTATTCGATCTCCGCCGCCGTGGGTACCAGCAGGCGTCCAATCCGGCGCAAGGTATAGCGCAGGCGACCCTCCTTGATTTCCCACACCGGCACGTACGGAACAATGCGGGAAAACAACGTGTAGAGCAGTATGAAGCCGGCAAAGGTCATGGCCACCACGCTGATCTCCACCCAGGTCGGCCGGTAGCTCCCCCAGTCGAAGGGCAGGTAGTTGCGCTGCAGATTACCAACGACGATCAGTACGCGCTCGGTATACATGCCGACATTGATGACCAGAGCCA
>CAZGCX010000223.1:0-4238 GCA_964524585.1 uncultured Anaerolineaceae bacterium | reverse complement strand
GTCCGCGAATCGATCCACCGGCATCCTTCACCTCGCTTAATAGTTAAACGGCGTGAATTATAACGGGTGCTTAGGGAGATGTCAAAGGGCTGGCTGGCTAGTCGAATCGACCGCGCGCCTCGTCCTTGACGATGAACTGCCAGATGATTTCGATCATGCGCGCTTCCCTCTCGGTCGTCCAGCCGTCTAGCCCACGGTTAGGATCAGATTCCCTTGCTTGAGGCCGGTTTCGACATAGCGGTGGGCCTCCGCCGCCTGCTCAAGCGTGTAGGTCCGGTCAATGACGGTCTTGATCTTGCCGCCTTCAATGAGCTGCCTGAGGAATTCTAGATCCCGGACCGTTCTGACCGCTGAGCCTGAGATCACCTTCTTGTTGTCGGAGTTCGAGCCCAGCAGTTTGCGAAACAGGTGCGACAACTTGGGGTTGGCCAGCACATAGCGCCCTTTGGGCTTCAGCGAGCGCAGGCTGTCAGCGTATGGGCTCTTGCCGATCACATCAAAGATCACGTCGTAACTCTCGCCGCTCCTAGTGAAGTCCTCCTGGGTGTAGTCGATCACCCGGTCGGCGCCGATCGAGCGCAGCATCTCCAGCTTCGCCGCACTGTCGACCGCCGTCACCTCGGCACCGTAGGCCTTGGCCAGCTGCACCCCGAAGGTCCCGATGCTTCCACCCGCGCCGTTGATCAACACCCGCTCTCTCTCACGAATGTTCGCCCTCTGCAGAAAGTGCTGGGCCTCCATTGCGCCGAACGGGACCGCTGCCGCTTGCTCGTAGCTCATGTTGGCCGGCATGTTCGCCAGCACACCGTCGCCCCCGGATTCGGGCCGGCAGATGTACTCCGCGTAGCAGCCCAGGCCGAATCCTGGGGCGCCAAACACCCGGTCCCCGACCGAGAATTGAGTGACCTGCCTTCCGACCGACTCGACTTCGCCGGCGAACTCCTGCCCCAGGATGGTGATCCGGACCGGCCGGCGGATGCCGGCATAGATCCGCATCGGCAAGCCGAGGAACAAAGGGAGTTTGAGTGTGCGCATCTCGCAATCCCCGGCGGTCACTGTGGTGGCGTGGATGCGGACGCGGATTTCGTTGTCCTTCGGCACCGGTGTCTCGACCTCCTGGAGCTGAAGAACATCCGGTGGTCCGTAATTCGTCCAGACGATTGCTTTCATATGTACCTCATGCGCTTATCTGTGAATCCGCCACTGGCGTAGGCATGAATGCGGCCTCGATCCCTGCCCGACGGATCGGTGAACCCCGATTGGCATCCGCGGATGGCTAAGGGGCAATGAGCTCGATCTCGCGCCACGAGACCCAGGAGGGGCTGGTGAGCGTGTCGATCCGGACGAATTGAATCCCCTGCCATGGTTCCACAGGTGCGTATTCCAGGACCTGATCCCCCTCGGTCTCGCCGTCGAACTCGTGCAGCATCCGGGGGTCTTCTCCAGCCGCCCAGCCCCACACCTGATGCACGGTGTGGCCGGCGGGATCCTGGCTGATGCTGAGCCGGATCTGTGCGATGGCGAGAGGAGCTCCCAGATCGATCCGGATCCACTGCGGAGGCAGGTCGCCGGCGCCCCACCAAGTATTGAAATCGCCGTCGACCGCCAATTCGGGCGATAACCCATCGAATACCTTGGAGGCGTTGACGGCCTTGCCGTATGCCAGGTTGGCTCCCGAACCCTCGGATCTGACCCCGAGCAACGCCGGATCTTCGACGTACTGCTTGACGAAGTTAGTGAAGGTAAACGGCTGGTTTTCGGGCAGCACATAGTCCGGGTGATCGTTCCAAGAGGCGATCACCACGTGATCGGGCTGACCGCCTGCCCCGAACTCATAGGCCTTGACCCGCTCACCGGCGGTCGTCAGCCAGCCCTCATCCGTCGGCTCGTTGCCGTTGCCCAGGTAAAACAATCCAAAGTCGATGCCTTCCGATCGAAGGTAATGCTCGATCTCAACCGCCTTCTCGGCCCAGTGCGGGATGCCGTAGTCGATATCCAGGTGGACAAACCCCAGGTCTTCCCCGGTGACGGCCCGGTGGGCCTCCACCCAGCGGGCAATCTCGCTAACTTCGAGCCCAGCGGTGACGTCGTCCCCGAAGATGATGTCCGGGAAGATCTCGCGTATGCTGCGCTCAAAATCCCACACCTGCTGCGCGATCTCTTCCGGTGAAAGCCGGCACTCCGCCGGCGTAGTCTCGGCGGTCCCGGCGTCATAGGCGTGATCAAAGGCATAGAAATACGCCACTCCGCCAGCATCACGGACCCGCCGCGAGATTCGCACTCCCTCCGAGATCCCGGCGAAGCCCTCCACATCGCCGCTGCACTCGACCGGCGCCAGCGCGCCTCCCGAGAGTGCGATCGCCATGCCGCGCCGGTTTAGATCGGCCACGACCTGCTGGAGCTGCTCGTTGGTCGCGTCGCGTCCTAGCCACTCGCCGTACAGCTCGAACACCTGCACCGCCGCCGCGGCGGAAGTCCACGGCGCATCTGGCGTGAACAGATCCATAAAGTCGACCGATCCGACGAACGGCCGGCCGGGGAAGGTCTGCATCGGCGGCAGCGGATTGAACCAAACCATGGGTCGCGTGCTCAGGTCGGGCGTCGGATAGGGGGGAATAGTTGGCGCTGGAACGGTCGCAGCGGGCGCGAATTCGGCCGTGCTGGGAGACTGGGTCGCGGCCGCCGAACCCGGTGAATCGGAAGTCGGCGCGTTACAGGCGCCCAGCGCGGCCAGAATCAGGCAGGCCAAGACCGAGCGCCCCGCAGGAACGGCTGCCGCGGGGACTGAAGTCACTGAATTCGGAACTCGCCGGGCGAACGGAAGTCTAGGCACTCGAGCTCTCACCGACCATGATGACCACGTTTCCTCGTTTGTGTCCCTGCTCGACGTAGCGATGGGCCTCGGCTACCTGCTCCAACGGGTAGCGACGATCGATGATCGCCCGCAGCTCACCCGCCTCGATGATCTGCTTGAGGAACATCAGGTCAGCTAGGTTCCCGCGTGCCAGGCCCTTTTGGACTGTCACAAACACTCCACTCGCGGCCAGCGCACTCTCGACTTGCGCCTTCGCAGCCTTCCCGACCGCGTCAAAGATCAAGTCATAGCGCTCGCCGCGTTTTGCAAAGTCCTCCCGAGTGTAGTCGACGACCGTGCCGGCACCCAGCGACTTCACCAACTCCAGGTTCTTGGTGCTGCACACGCCGGTCACCTCGGCCCCAAAGTGCCCGGCCAACTGGACCGCAAATGTGCCGACGCTGCCGGAGGCGCCGTAGATCAGCGCCTTCTGGCCGACTTCGACATTGGCAAGCCGAATATAGTGCAGCGCAGTGATCCCGCCGATCGGCACCGCCGCGGCCTCCTCGTACGTCATACCCGCCGGCATCGGAGCCAGCGTCGCGGTCTCCGGTAAGCAGACGTATTCGGCGTACGAGCCGGCGCTGGTCCGGCCAGTCGATCCGAAAACCCGGTCGCCCGGGCTGAACCGGCTCATGGCCCTTCCCACGGCCTCGATCTCGCCTGCCAGCTCCTGCCCCGGAATGCGCTTGCGCCTCATTCCCATGAAGATTCGCATCGCGATCCACATGACGAGCGGCAACCGCCGAGTGACCACGTCGCCCACCGCCACGGTTGCTGCGTGGACCTTGATCAGCACTTCGTCGTCCGTTGGAGTCGGCTTCTCGACCTCCCGCAGCTGTAGGACCTCCGGGGGACCAGATCGGGTTCGAACGATCGCTTTCATCTAATTGTGCCGGAGCAATTCGCCGAGTTCAGTCTGCGTTGGGCCGTCCGGGGCCATCCACCCCCGGTGGGTCGGTGGTCATCACGGCAGGAACTGCGTTTCAATTTCATGCCAGGTTTCACCACCATCGGTGGTCTTGACCAGCGTGGTGTCCTCGTTGTACCAGCTGCACGAGCCAACCGGCCAGCAGTCGGACACCACGGCCCAGCCGGTCTGCTCGTCGAGAAAGCTCAATATGACGGACGTCCATCCAGTGCGTTTGATTAATTCCCAACTCGCGCCGCCGTCGAAGGTCCGGTACAGTTTCCCCGGCTGGTTGAAATAGTCGTAGGCAAAAAGCCAACCAGTGGTCGGGCTGACGAACTCGATCCTCGGGCTGATGCTCGCCGGCATTGAACTAATAATCCAGGTTTTGCCTTGATTGGCGGTGGTGTACATCCAGCTGGCATGTTCGCAGGCCACGGCGAACTTCCAGATGGCTCTCGACGGGATCCTCGG
>CAZGCX010000222.1:0-4269 GCA_964524585.1 uncultured Anaerolineaceae bacterium | reverse complement strand
ATGGGCAAGATTCGCGCCGAAGGACACGGCGAAGTCCAGGAAATGATCGACATCTGTGACTTCGCGGCGGGACTCTCGCGTCAGCTCTATGGCCTGACCATGCAGTCGGAGCGCGCTTCACACCGCATGTATGAACAGTGGCATCCACTGGGGCCAGTTGGAGTGATCACCGCTTTCAACTTCCCGGTGGCGGTCTGGTCGTGGAATGCGGCGATCGCCGCGGTGTGCGGCGACCCGGTGATCTGGAAACCGTCAAGCCTGGTGCCGCTATCCGCGATTGCGGTACAGCACCTGGCGAACCGGGTGATGGCCGATCACGGCCTAAGCGGGGTGTTCAATCTGGTGATCGGGAGCGGGTCAGAGGTTGGCGAGTTGCTGCTGAATGATGCGCGGGTGCCGCTGATCTCATTCACTGGGTCGACCAAGATCGGCCGGCGGGTTTCCGAGGCGGTCGCCGGCCGGTTCGGCCGGACGATCCTGGAACTGGGCGGCAACAACGCCATCGTGGTCGCCGAGGATGCCGACCTGGACCTGGCGACCCGTGCCATCTTGTTCGGTGCCGTCGGCACCGCTGGGCAGCGCTGCACCAGCACCAGGCGGATCATCATGCACAAGGGAATCGGACCACAGCTCACTCAGCGACTGATGAGGGCTTATCAGCAAGTTCAGATCGGCGATCCGCTGGAAACCACCACTTTGATGGGACCGCTGGTGGCGGGAGTGGCGCTGGAGGACATGTTCGACGCGCTCGAGCAGGCCAAGCAGCAGGGCGGCGAGATCGTTTCGGGCGGCAAGGCGCTGCCAGATCTTGGACCAAACTTCGTGGAACCGACCATCGTCAGAATGCCGGCCCAGACCGAAATCGTCAAGCAGGAAACCTTTGCGCCGATCCTGTATCTGCTCGAGTACGAAACGCTGGATCAGGCGATTGAGCTGCACAACGACGTTCCGCAAGGACTTTCCAGCGCGATCTTCACTGATAGCATGCGTACGGTGGAGACCTTCCTATCGTCGCGCGGGTCAGACTGTGGGATCGCCAACGTGAATATCGGGACTTCGGGCGCTGAGATCGGTGGCGCCTTTGGGGGCGAGAAGGAGACCGGCGGCGGCCGCGAGTCCGGATCAGACGCGTGGAAAGCCTACATGCGGCGCCAGACCAATACCATCAACTGGTCTAAGGAGCTGCCGCTGTCTCAAGGAATTGAATTCGGTTGAGCCATACGGCAAAGCCCTGCTGGTACTAGGGAGTCGCGGTCGCGGTTGCGGTCGGCCCTGGGGTGTTGGTTGGCCCCGGCACTCCCGTCGGTTCTTTGGTAGGGGTCGAAGTTGGCGGAAGGGCCAGCACTGGCACCCCGCTGGCGTTGCCGCTCACTGAGACCGCGCCGGACCACACCCAGCCATTGAGGCCCCCCCCGATGCGCTCGATGTACCACCAGGTGCCAATCGGCGTATTGTCGTAGCGGCCGGTTACGTTGCCCTGCGCCCCTCCCAGGATGACATCGATCACCTCGTAATTCTCGCCCGGCCCCTGCCGGATATTTGCGTTGTAGTCGGCGGTGATGATTGGCGATGACGGGGTGGCGGTGAAGTCCGGGGTCGGAGTCTCGCTGGGCAGTGCCGGCGTCTCGGTTGCCGGCACGCGGGTCGGGGTCGGTGTGACCGCAGCCAGGGTGGCTTCGGCGATCGCCTGAGCGGTCTGCAATACTTGATCGCTGGAGGGGGTTTCGGTTGGCGATTCCTGTCCGGGCCGATTGCAGCCGGCGATCAGCACCGTGAACATCGCCCCGATCAGCAGTTTGTAGGGTTCCACTCTGTGGTTCGGACCTCACATTCTCGGTGCGGGATGAGACTACCCGACTGAGTATAACCTGCGCCAAGATCGCGCCGCACCGGCGGGTCCCGCTGAAGCCCCCCTTCTTGGTACCGTAGTCATCTGATCAGGTCGGCCGGCGCCATGTATCATGACTGCATGTCGGAGCTGGCCGAAAACACCCCAATGGTCGAGACCGAAGTCGCCAAGCAAGTCCACGCTGAGGGCGCTCAGGTAGACCCAGAAATCGAACGCGCCCAGGAACAGCTGGAGCAGGCAAAGGAACGGATGCTCTCCGCAGCGCTGGCCTTCTGCGATGGCACCATCAGCGCCGGCCAACTGCGTGCGGTGCGCGAGCTGCTGCGCGAGAAGGACATGCGGCTGGCCAAGCTGGAAGGCTCAAAGCCGCCGGTCTTCGTGGAGGAGCCGACTCCGGAGGAGCTCGACATCTCGGATTCGCTCACCGCCCGGTCAATTGAAGAGACCTTGGCCTTGGAGCTGCAGACCGACGACGCCGGCGAGTTGATGGACATGCTGACCTCGCTGGACGAGAAGCTGGACCGGCTGGAAGATGATTTTGAGCACGGCAGGATCAATGCCTCCCAGTATCGGGCCATTCGCCGCCACTACCAGGAGCAGCGCGAAGTGGCAATGCGCCTCAAGGAAGCCCACCCCAGCAGCGATCGCTGGCGGGTGGTGCTGGAGGAAGGCCGCACGACTTTCCTGATGCAGCTCAACGAGGCCACTTGCACCTGCACGGCGCTGTTTGACCTGGAGTCAAAGGAACAGATCTTCAGCCAGGGCGAGATGCCGCAGGCGGCAGAAGAGGCCATGGGGCTGCTGCGTACTTTCGGGCAGGATCGGAGCAAGGAGACCGGGCCGGGTCGGATGCTCGCTACCCACCTCGACGACGGCTCGTGCCTGCTGCTGATCCCGGGCCGCTTCACCGCCGTATTGTCGGTATTCACGCAGGACCCTCCCGGCTGGCAGGTTCGTGCCCTGCGCGAAGTCTTGCTTAACTTTGAGGCCGCCAATCGGGCCGCACTGCGCAAGTCTCAGAACGACAAACTGATCTTCCCCGACCTGCGCCGCTTCGTCAAAGCCTAGTTCCCCCAATCACAACGGGCCCCATCACGATCCACGGATTGAGCGATTCCTGTGACCATTCGGCCGCGGCCGGTCGTGAGCCGCCCAATTCAAAGCGCAACCAGCAGCATTGCGACCAGCGCCAACCCCACACCCAACCACTGCCGCAGCACCAAACGCTCGCCCAGAAACAACATTGCCAGCAGAATCGTGAGGGCCGGATACACGGCGGTAAAGCTGGCCACCAAGCTGGCCTGACCACGCTGGACGGCAAACAGAAACATCAAAGCGCCCAGGATCCCGAGCACGCCGGTGAGGCTGGCCAGCAGCACCCCCTTGGGGTGCAGATCCGGCTTAAACCCGATCGATGCCAGGACAAGCAAAGCCACCGGAACACCGATCAAGGCCTCAAATACGATTGCGCTCACTGGGCTGATGTAGCGGGTGGTGATTTTTGGGAAGAATCCCCACAGGCCCCAGAAGACAAACGTTCCAAGTGCGGGAAGAATCCAGTCTTTCATTCCGACATTCCTCAATTCGGATATAATCTGCCAGTTTTCCAGAGAGGGACTATTGAAGGACCCCCATCGTGGCTCTGGTTAAGCGTAAGACCAAGGGAGGCATTTGCACGAAATCTTGAACAAGCTGAACTCCGGAGTACCGAAATCTACGCATAGGAGGATCGGCATGGCCAAGGGATTTTGCCCCGAATGTGATGCCGAAATCAGGTTCGACAGTTCTCCACGCAAGGGTCACGAAGTGACCTGCCAGAGCTGTGGAGCGTTTCTCAAGGTCTCCAATGAGTCCCCCATCGAGCTCGACTGGGCCGATGGCGACTGGGATGAAGACGATTGGGAGGACCTTGAGGAGGAAGACGACGACGACGACTATTAGACAACGCTGGGCGGCTGGAGAAAGACAACGAGGGCGCACCGGAAGGTGCGCCCTCTTCGATTCGCCCATGCATCCCCGAACGAAGCCTCGCCGACAAGCAGAACTCGCTAGGCCTGGGCCCGCTCCTTGAGCGCCGCGTGGGCAGCTGCCAGGCGGGCCACCGGCACCCGGAACGGTGAGCAGCTGACGTAGTTCAGTCCGTATTCGTGACAGAGCTGGATCGACTGCGGATCACCGCCGTGCTCGCCGCAAATGCCGACCTCCAGGTCAGGCCGGGTGGTCCGCCCCTCGTCGGTCGCCATTTTCATCAGCCGCCCAACCCCCTGCGGGTCGATCGACTGGAACGGATTGCCAGGCAGAATCCCTTTCTCGATGTACTCGATCAGGAACCCTTTTTCGGCGTCGTCCCGGCTGATGCCGTAGGTGGTCTGGGTCAGGTCGTTGGTTCCGAAGGAGAAGAACTCGGCGGACACGGCCCC
>CAZGCX010000221.1:0-4337 GCA_964524585.1 uncultured Anaerolineaceae bacterium | reverse complement strand
AGCAATCCGGCTCGGGTCCAACGCCTGGCCGGCCCGGAAGCGATTGTCCCCTCGATGATGCCCGCCGCCACCAGGATGATGTAGGACTCCATCATCCCGGCGTGTACGCCGACCCGATCGTTGCCCGACGAGAGCGGCAGTACAGTTCGCCCCAGGGCGTATTCAAGCCCCAATAGCAGCCCCATCGTCGCCCCCACCGCCGCCACCAGCAGCCCGCCTGCGACCAGCAGGTGCATGGTCGTGGTCACCGGCTGACGGCGCAATCCGTTCAACGCGTAGACCGCGGCCACCCAGATCACCGCCGTCGCAGCGGTGCCGAAGACCGGCAGCAGCGCGAAGGTGCTCCCACCGCGGGAGAATGCGAGGCCGAAGCTGGCGATATAGGCGCCGAAGACGCCGAGCGCGATGTAGGTAAAGGTCTGCAATCGGCTGACGTAGCGTTCAGAGACCTGCCGCGCTCCGGTGAAGATCCAGACCGCCAGGCCGATCAGCGACAGCGTGATCCACCCGATCGAGCCGGCGTGCAGGTGAATCAGCGCTTGCCATCGGGGCAGAATGCCGACCGTCAGCGCATTGTCGAACCCAAAGTAAATGTTGATCAGGAACAGCACCGCGGATCCGATGAAGAGGATCCGGATCTGGTTCCACACCTCACGGTTTCGTACTCGAATCATGCTCGCTCCTTCGTATGGTCCGGTACCCAACTTGCCGCGAGCATAGACCGCCGGCGTGACGGAACCGTAACGGCTCGAGAGTCACGCGATCGCCCGGTTGAAGACTGGGAAAACTGTGAGGAAACGGTAAGCCGGAGCTCCGCTACGATAGTGCCTGAGATGATCACGCGTTTGGCTGGATCTGTGCTGCGATTGTTCGTGATTCTGGAGGCGGTTGGGGGGCTCACCTCCGGAGTGTTGGCTTACCAGCTGCTGGGAAGCCTCACGATCCTGGTCGTGGTTGGGTTCGCGCTCAGCGAGGCGCGGCCGGGTGATCCGAGTGCGGTGTCGACCGCAGAGCAGGATGAGCCGGAGGGGATGCCCGCGATTGCTGCGGCAAGCGCTCCCATCCCTTCACTCAGCTTTGGAGAGCGGATCGTACCGCTGGTCTTCCTGCTGGCGACCGCCGTGATCGTCCTGCTGCTTGCAGCCTTCACTTTGCAGCAAGTCGGCTTCCGGTAGTCAAGAAACGCCCGATCCTCCCTACAAAACGAAAGGTCGGAACCAGTCCACCTATATGAGCGAGAGCTGCAAGCAACTCGCAGAGTTTGTCGCCGACTGGTTGCTCGGGTTGTGTGCTGCTAGCCCCCGAACAGTATCGCGACGCAGTCGTAAAACTGGATCAATTCTTGGCTTAGCTCAGAATCGGGGTTCAGCGTGAGATACTCGTCCAGGCCGGCGGCTGCCTCTTGCCCGGTGACCTCGACAATGTCCACCCCCGACAGCGTCGATAGTCTGCCAAATGCGAATCCTCGCTCCAGGTCCGCAGATCCGGATGGAACCCCATCAAGATACCAGCTGATCAGCGTCATGATCTGTTCCTTGGTCAGCTGGACGTGCACCAAGTCATAGCCGTCGCCGTCTGCCTTTTGTCGATAGACCCAGATCGAGTGGACCTCTTCAGGATTGAGGTCGGCCAGAATCCGGTTGAGGTCAGCCACAAAGGCGTTAGGCGATAGGCACATTCCCGGATCGCCGGCATAGATTTCGTTGCCCTGTTCGAAGCTGGGACGCTTCGGGTCTTCTGCAGTTCCGGTGTCGATATTGCGATGCTCGCTGGGTTGGAATTGTGAGTCGCCTGGCCGGAACATCGAGATGTTCACCGACAAGCCATCGGTGAGACCAATGATCCCGAAGTACAGGTTCCCCTGCGCGTCTCGCACATAGAAAGGCGTCAGGTCGAACATACTGTCATCCGGATCCAGCGAGCTGCCCGTTGGACGGCCGGAGCGGTCGATCGATCCGCTATTCGCGAACTCTGGGAAGGCGACCAGGTCTGAGCTGCCCAGGTTCGGATTCTCTAGGAAGGCCGAAGCTGCGTTTGGGGTTGCTGTGGGGGTCGGAGTTGATGTTGCGGTTGCTGTGGGAGTTGCCGTCGGCGGCCCGCCTTCTCCGATTTCGACCACTCCAGCATCCCAGCGGATGTCGACTTCCCCGGCCGTGTACTGGAATACTGCGGTCCGGCCGCTCGCGGGGTCGGGATCGCTATCCCGCTCGTCATCCGTCGCATCCTGGGCCGTCAACGCGTAGCCCTCTTTGGGCACAAACCCGAGATAATAGTTCCCTGAGTCCAGCCCCTCGAACGCGTAGTAGCCCTGGTTATTGGTCAGCGTGCTGTCGACCTTTGTACCCGATTCCGTGTAGACGTTCACGGCAACCTCCGGAGCTCCCAGCTCTGCACCGTCCTGAACGCCGTCCTTGTCGGCATCGATCCATACATAGTTCCCGAGGCCTTTTTCGAAGTTCGCACCGCAGGCAGCGATGCCAAGCATCAATGCCATGGCCGTCAGCGATCCCAGCAATCCTTTGGCGGCGGACTTCATACAATTCCCCTTCCTAGTACCCCTGCGATCAGGAGATAGCGGGTCGAATGATACCAGCCCAGTTGAATCCACCCCGATCGGGCGTCCCGGAGGCTCCCCTCGGCCGTGCAGCTCCCTCAGGAGCGATTTGCAGATTTAAGACAAAAAGGCGGCCTTCGCCGCCCTTCCATCGATCCATACAGAGGTAGGTTTTAGCCTGCGACCTGCTGCATGGTGGAAAGCGAGACCTCAAACGTGCTCACAACTGGGGTGCCCTTGAGCCAGCTTGAGAGGCTCTCGAGTATGCCGGGGTAGGTGTTCATGTTGTACTTTTCGGCATGCTCTCGATCGTTCCAGAAACTGATGGCCGTGACCTCGGGCCGATCGGGTGAGGACAGCGTGATCTCGTCACGGAACCCTTCCTGCTTGCGCAGGATCGGCAGAATGTCTCTTTCAATCTTGCCGGTCAACTCCATGTGGTCGTCGACGTTCTTGAGTACCAGATTCACTAGTCTTGCGTACATTTTTCCCTCCTATGGGTTTCGATCTACAAGAATTATAGCATACTTTTTTATCTTTGTCAAGATATTTTGTAAAGATGAAGGGTGGGCGGGGACAGCCGGTTGGGGTGGCCGGTCTGAACTTCGACCTGGTAGGCCGATGGATGCAGGGCGCCACGGCGACTTGATTCACGCCATGGGGCATGTCATGATGGTAACGCACGCGGGGTAGTGCGCGTGATCGCCATCTCAAACCTGCCGTATTTCGTAATCAAGTCTGCCGCCGGACCCGCAGGATGGTTCGTGCTGGAGTGGTCGGCGGTTAGGACAACGTAGATCCGGAGCCTAGCCCGTTTCGGTCGATGCCCGCCCAGGTGTCGACGTGGTGACGACGTTGATGGCGAGAGAGGGAAGCTTGAAGCATTCGTTCTTGCCCCATGACGACCTGACGCGCGCGAAGCGGTCGTATCCCGGGTTGCCGACACCCTCATCCCGCCGGCTTGGTTCACAAAACAGTCGCGATCGGCAGCGAACGTGGGCGATCGTTGTTATGTTACGCGGGTTTACGAACGGCAAGTCTAATAGTTTCCAAGATTAGCAGGAGCCCCAGTACAACGGATCCCGCGCTTTGAACCCACGAAAGGAGCCCAGGTATGTACAGATCGCCGCGCACTAATATGTCGCCTTGAAGCAATCTCGGTATTTCTCCAAAGAGGACCACAAAAACTATCAGGATCAAGATTGGAACAACCGAGCGTGCAACTGGCCGTCCTTCCAGTGCTCTGGCAAGTCGACCATCGACCAGGATACCGACAAGGACTAACACGACCGCTAATTCGATCAATCCCTCTACGGTATCGCCGGTTGAGAACGCGGATGCCGAATTCAAGAGCATGGTCCAGCTCAATATCAGCATCACGAGAACCAGAATGCGCCGTGGGAATCCTGTTTTACCTGTCATCAGTTCTGCACTCCTCTCTAGTTGCCTTGTCCCGCGGCCTGGGTGACATTGAACTGGAACCTCATCTGCCCCTCATCCTCAGCTAATTGTCTATCCTTGCTCTCGACTTCATCTTGAGCTAGGTTCGCATTCGTGTCCTGACTGACCGATGCCCAGAACGGGACTGCGGCAGCCGCAATCACGACGGCACAAGTTCCGCCCGTAATGAGAACGCAGCCCAATGCACCACCCAGGATCGCGATCGTTCCCCAGCGCAGATTGCGTGCGGATCGTTGGTGGGTAGCTTGTTGGTCAAGTCCGAGGCTTGCATCAGCCTTTAGCTCTTCCCGATTGGCAGCCAGATGGAAGTATCCTGTGCCTG
>CAZGCX010000220.1:0-4375 GCA_964524585.1 uncultured Anaerolineaceae bacterium | reverse complement strand
GCATGTACAGGTCGACCAGCGGCGCCGTGTAGGCCTTGGTGGACGCCACCCCGATCTCTGGACCGGCCAGCATCGCGATGTAGCCGTCCGCCACTCGCATGGCCTGCGAGCCGATGGCGTTGACGATGCTCCAGATCGTTGCGCCGCCTCGGCGACCCTCGTCGATGGCGGCCAGGGTGTCGGCGGTCTCGCCGGACTGGCTGATTGCCAGCAGGACGGTGCCTTCGCCGATCAACGGCTCCCGGTAGCGGAACTCAGAAGCAATGTCGACCTCCACCGGGATGCGTGCGATCCGCTCGATCAGCAGCTTGCCCACCATCCCGGCGTGTGCCGCGGTCCCACAAGCGGTGATCACGATCTTGCGGATTGCCCTCGCCCGCTCCGAATCGAGATTCAGTCGCCGTATCTGCACTCGGCCAGCCTCGAAATCCACCCGTCCACCAATGGTGTCGGTGAGCGAGCGTACCTGTTCGTAGATCTCCTTCAGCATGAAGTGCTTGTACTCACCCTTGGCAGCTGAGACCGGATCCCACGGCACGCTATGGATCTCCAGCTCGACTGGCTCGCCTTCCAGCGTGAAGGCATCGAAACCGTCGCTGCGGATCACCGCCATCTGCCCCGGCTCCAGGAATGCCATCTGGCGGGTGTGCTCCAGGATGGCCGGGATGTCCGAGGCGACAAACATCTCGCCCTCGCCGATTCCAATCACCACACCCCCGGCGTTGCCGAGTCGGGCCGCAACGATCTTGTCCGGCTCGCGTGCAGAGATCAACACGATGCCGTGCGCACCGCGCAGGTGCCCCATTGCCTTGCGGGCGGCCTCCGCGATTCCACCGTTCACCGACAGATAGCGTTCGACCAGTTGGGCAATGACCTCGGTGTCGGTATCGGATGTGAAGAGCACCCCCTCCGCCAGCAGCTCGTCCCGCAGCGGCATGTAGTTCTCCACGATACCGTTGTGAACCAAGACCACCTCACCACTGGCGCCGGTGTGCGGATGGGCGTTGCGAGCGCTGGGCTCGCCGTGGGTGGCCCAGCGTGTATGTCCGATCCCGATGGCGCCTGAGACCGGCGAACGCTCGAGCAGTTCCCCTAGCCGTTCGATCTTCCCCGCGTCACGTCGCACCTCGATCTGGCCCTCATGGACCACGGCCAGCCCGGCCGAGTCATAGCCGCGATACTCGAGGCGCTTCAGACCGTCGTAGATGATGGGAGTCGCGTCGCGCGTGCCAACATAGCCGACGATGCCACACATGCTGACTCTCCTGTAGTCCGTGCTGTGCTGAATCCACCCGCTGAGGTTTTGTCCGCCAGGTTGCCACTGGCGGCGTTGTGCTCAGTTCGCGATTGGGGAAAGGTGCGGGCGGTGCTGCGCCCGGAGGGCATCCGCTGATCTTTCGATTTTCTCCCGGGTGAGCCGACGGCGAAATGCCTGTGGTACTGAGCCGACGGCAAAGTCCTGTGGGGCTCTGCCGGGATTAGCCCCGCCCCGCGGCGGGGAACCCTCGTCCTCGTCACCCCTGCTGGTTGACAGGGGCCATGCGCTGACCTCTCCAAGGTTGTTTCTTGCCCAGTCACCTCCCTGCTTCCCCGTCCCGCTGAACGGGGCGGACATTATACACTCGATCGATCGGAGGTCGACTTCGCGGTCGGCTCGGCCGCACTCGGCAGTCCGAATTCCGGCCAGCTGCTCGACCAGCGGCGCCGCAATTGGCGCAGATTCCCAGATTACAGCAGCCGAATGGTCTCGGTCGTGGCCCGACTCAGGTCGGCGTAGACCCCGCGGCGCCGTTCCGGTAGCATGGCCGAGAGCACGTACATCGCCTCCTCCGTCATCTGGTGCAGCCGCTCCCGAGTCACCCGTTCGTCCGTCGCGATAAACCGAAAAGGCCGCCCTAAGCGAACCGTCGCCCCTGGCCGGGCGCTCGGTCCAATCCGCAACCTCGGGTAGCCATCGGTGCCCTCAACGGCGGCCGGTACGATCGGGGCCTGGCTCTTCGCCGCCAGATAGGCCAACCCGGCCTTGGCGCGCTGAAGCTGCGGGCTGCGGGTGCCTTCGGGCGCAACCAGCACCACCTCCCCCGCACGCAATACAGCCAGCGCCATCCGCAGTGCGGCCCGATCAACTTGGCCCCGGCGCACCGGAATCACATTCCACAACTTCGGAAAGATTCCCCACCCGGGGATGCGGAACACGTCATGTCGTGCCATGGGAACCACATTGCGAGGCAGGCAGCTCAACACCACGATCGGATCGATAAAGGCGATGTGATTAAAGATTACGATCGCCGGACCCTGGGCGGGCAACAAGTCGATGTTCTCCGCTCCGTCGAACTTGGCGAACAGCCGATATCCAATATTGTGGATCAGCCAGCGCAGAATCCAGCGCCGTCGTTCGTAGCGGTGATGTTCGTAGGTTTGTGACACGAGGATTTGATTTCGGGTTGGCTTCCACACACGAACCGGATCAGCTGCACCCACCCTGGGCAACCAAGCGCCGGCGCGGCACCTAACCGTCGACGATTTCCAAGGCCCGCTGCAACACCTGATCTGCGTCGAGCTGAGTCGAATCCAACACCAGGGCATCGTCTGCCGGACGCAGCGGCGCGTGTTCTCGGGTCGAGTCGAATCGATCCCTGGCCCGCATCGACTCTAGCACCTGTTCGTATTCGACCTGCTCGCCGCGCGCCAACCGCTCCTGGTAACGACGCTGGGCCCGCGCCTCGACGCTAGCCTCCAGATAGAGCTTGACGTCGGCCTCTGGCAGCACCACCGTCCCGATATCCCGACCAACCATCACCACCCGGCCGCGCTTGCCGATCCGGCGCTGCTTTTCAGTCATCGCCTGCCGGACTCCGCGATAACTCGATACCTGTGACACGTTGGCGTCGACCTGCGGCGTGCGGATCTCCCAGGTGACATCCTCGCCGTTCATCAGTACGTCGTACTGGCGGCCGTCATCGATGCTGGGGGGCTGCACGTCGATCGTGAGCCCCTCGGCAAGGGAGGCGATCGCTAATTCGTCGGTCGCCAGCATACCGGCCCGGATGGCTGCCAAAGTGACCGCCCGATACATCACTCCGGTGTCGAAGTACAGATAGTCCAGCCTGGCTGCCAACGCTTGGGCAAGCGTCGATTTGCCGGAGGCGGCCGGCCCGTCAATGGCGATGATGCGATCACTCACCGCCACCGGACCTCCGGCGCGGCAGCCGAATGCGAGCCTTATCCAACCAGCTACCGTTGCTCACTGTGTGGGCACTTCAACGCCCGCCACGTCCTCCCGCACCAATAGTACCCAGCCGTCCAGCGCGGTTGGGCCGCTTCGGTTCAGCCACCAGGCGAGCGGCGCGGGCGGATACGCACCTGTCCAGACCCGCTCCTCACCGATCACCAGGGACTGACCCAGGTACCCGCCCGGCAGTTCGGCCCCCTGACGAACCAGGATCACCGGCGCTAGCTCATCTCCAGCGGTGGTCGGGTCGAACCGCCGGAAGTCGCGCAGGACCCAAGCGAGCGCAGGCGAAGGGGAATCCAACATCTCGACCGGCAACGCGTTCGGCTGGCCGGTCTGGGCATCGGAAAGTGTGGTCAGCGAATCCCGCAGTTCGAACAGCCCCGGCGTGGCGGTTTGGGACCTCCACAGCTCAGAGCCCGATGGTTCTGAACGGTTGAGCGCGGTGCCGGCCGAAACTGTCAGCAACAGCAGTGCGACAAGCGCTGCCAGACCCGCGACCCGTTCCGCCAAGCCGACCGACCACCCGGTAGCGACCAGCGACAAGCCAATGATCGCCAGGACGATACCCATCCACGCCAGGGTCAGCAGCGCCGGAATTCCCAGCAAGGTCTGCGCCGCGTTGGCGCCAGCGACATGTCCTCGCAGCTGGAAATAGGTGAAGCCGAGCAGCGCCAGCACCCCGGCCGTCGCTCCCAGCAGCACCCAGATCGGTCGCGCGCCGACGCCGCCCTCGATGACACGCACCAGCCGGGGCGCGGCCAGCAGAATCAGGGGGATCACGCCCCACATCACATCGGCCGGCTCCCGACTCGGGTCGATCACCAGGACTGCCAGGCTGCCAATAATCCAGCTGGCGAACCACAGCTGCAATTCATCATTGCGACGAAGCGCGGCGATCAGGCCCGCGACGCCAAAAACCAGAACCAATGGTTCATATGCAGGGAGCTGAAGCAGCACGCTCCCCAGTGGCGGACCACTCCGCTGCACCCATCCGGCCGCCCACACCCCGATGCCGTCGAAGACGGTGCGCAGCGCGGTCGGAAAGAATCCGGCTCCACTACCGACTGCCAGGATCACCAGTCCAGCGGCGATCAAGCTGTTCTTGCCAGGATCGGAGATTTCGGCGAAGCCACGCCCGAT
>CAZGCX010000219.1:0-4430 GCA_964524585.1 uncultured Anaerolineaceae bacterium | reverse complement strand
CCAGGATCTCGCCCTTGTAGACCCACACCTTGACTCCGATCCGTCCGTAGGTGGTAAGCGCCTCGGCGCGTGCGAAGTCCAGATCGGCTCTGAGGGTCTGCGCCGGCACCCGACCTTCGCGTGCCCAATCTCGGCGGGCCATTTCGGCGCCCGACAAACGGCCGGCGCACATGACCTTGACCCCCTGTGCTCCGGCGCGCATCGTGCTGTCGACTGCTCGCTGCATCGCCCGCCGGTGGCTGATGCGGCGCTCGAGCTGGTTGGCCACGTTTTCGGCGACCAAGCGGGCATCGAGATCAGGATCTTTTATTTCGGAAATGTCGAGTTTGATGTTAGTGCCGGTCAGCGCCTGCAGCTTGGTGCGCAGCTCCTTGACGTTGGCCCCTTTGCGTCCGATCACGATCCCCGGCTTTGAGGTGTGTACCGTAATGTGCAGGTTGTTGGGGAATCGTTCAATCTCGACCTGAGAGATTCCTGCCCGAGGGGTGTTTTCGAAGACCAGATCGCGAATTATCCGGTCCTCATGCAACTGCTTGCTGTACTCGCGGCCCGTTGCGAACCAGCGCGAGTCCCAGCTCCGGTTGACTCCCAGGCGAAACCCGATCGGATGAACTTTGCGTCCCATGCGTGCTCCTCTTCTGCCTCCAAACGCGGCCGCTGCTAGGGCTGCTCGCGCACTCCTTCGGCGGCGCCTTGTCGTTCGCGCAGAATCAGGGTGACGTGCGACTGACGCTTCAAGATTGGCTTGAAGCGCAGTCGAGCGCCGAAACGGCGCCACTTCCTGGTCGGCCCGTCATCGGCGTAAGCGCGATGCACATACAAGTCGTCGCGATTCAGTCCGTAGTTCTGCTCGGCGTTCGCCACCGCGGAGTTCAGCAGCTTGCCCAGCGGGCGTGCGGCCGCCTTCTGCATGAATTCCAGAGTGTGGATGGCGCTCACCACGTCCGCTCCACGGATCAGATCCAGAATCAAACGGACCTTCTGCGGCGAAACCGGAAGATAGCGGTGCGTGGCGCGGACGTCGAACCCGTCGGTCATTCTTCGCTGCTCGTTGTGGTGCGGGTGGTTCGGTCGCGCAAGATGTGCCCGCGAAACGTACGGGTCGGCGCGAACTCACCTAACTTGTGACCCACCATGTTCTCAGTGATATAGATGGGAATGTGCCGCCGCCCATCATGCACTGCGATGGTGTGGCCAACCATCTGCGGAAAGATGGTGCTGGCGCGGCTCCAGGTCCGGATCACTTTCTTTTCTCCGGTCTGGTTCATCTGCTCCACCCGGTGCAACAGCTTGGGCTGGATAAATGGTCCCTTCTTCAGCGATCTTGACATCGAGAACTCCTGGCTCGCTTTTGATCTTGCGGAGACGCCGGGACAGCCAAGTCGCTCGACTGTCCAATCGGCTCCGCTAGCGGCGCTTGCTGGTCCTGCGCCGAATAATGTGCTTGTCGGTGCTCTTGTTCCGGCGGGTCTTCTTGCCCAGGGTCGGTTTGCCCCACGGACTCTTGGGGCCAGGCAGGCCAATCGGTTGCCGTCCCTCTCCTCCACCATGCGGGTGGTCCCTGGGGGACATCGCCGAGCCTCGCACCGTCGGCCGGAAACCGATATGACGCTTGCGCCCGGCCTTGCCCAGTTTCACGTTGCCGTGATCCGGGTTCCCGACTTCCCCAACTGTCGCATAGCAGGCCTGCCGAACCCGGCGTACTTCCCCGGAAGGCAGCCGCAGCGCGGCATACACGCCCTCTTTGCCCAGCAGTTGCGCTGCCGATCCGGCTGAGCGGGCCATCTGCCCACCTTTGCCGGCCGTGAGCTCGATGTTGTGCACCATCGTGCCCAGGGGAATGTTTGCCAGTGGCAAACTGTTTCCCTCGCGGATCTCAGCCTCCGGACCAGACATCACTTGATTGCCTACCCGCAACCCCAGCGGCGCCAAGATGTATCGCTTTTCTCCATCGGCGTAGTTCAACAACGCCAACCGGGCAGACCGGCCGGGATCGTATTCGATGGCCGCGACCACTGCCGGGACGCCGTGCTTGTCGCGTTTGAAATCCACCTTGCGCAGCAGTTTCCGATGCCCGCCGCCACGATGCCGGACCGTGATCCGGCCAGAATGATTGCGGCCACCGCGCCGCTGCCGGCGCTTGGTCAGCGGGCGTTCGGGTTTGGCCTTGGTGACCTCTTCAAAGAGATCACCGGTCATCCCGCGCCGCCCGGGCGAAGTCGGTTTGTACTTTCGGACTGGCATTACTGAACCCCCTCGAACACGTCGATCGTGTTGCCCGGGGCCAGCGTCACGATGGCCTTGCGATAGCTGGGCCTGCGCACCAGCAGCCGGCGGTTGCTGGCTCGGCGGCTGCGCTTTGCAGGACTATTGACCACGTTGACCCGCACGACGGTTACATCGAACAGTGCTTCCACCGCTTCCTTGATCTGGGCTTTGGTCGCTGACTTAGCGACTTCGAATACATACTGGCCCAGCTTGGCGCTCTGGTAGGCCGATTTCTCGGTCACGATTGGGCGGACCAGGACCTCGTAGATGGTGGTCATTTGGCGGCCTCTGGGTCGAGATAGGCAACGATGGCCGAGATCGACTCGAGCGGAATGATCACCCGATCGTGCTGCAACAGATCGCGGATGTTCAGGTAGCTGGCGCGGATGACTTTGACCTGCGGCAGGTTGCGGCTGGCCATCTCCACGTTCTGGTTCGCCTGCGGCAGCACAATCACTGCGCCGTTGGCGGCTTGCAGCTGCTCGAGCATTTCCGACATGGCGGTGGTCTTCGGAAGGTCGAGCTTGAGCTCGTCGACCACAGTAATCTGCTGTTGGCCGGCTTTCACCGAGAGCGCCGAGCGCAGCGCCGCCCGCCGCATCTTGCGCGGCATGCGGGTTGCATAGCTTCGGGGCCGGGGGGTATGGGCCTTGCCGCCACCCACCCAAATCGGAGAGCGGGTTGAACCGTGCCGGGCGCGGCCGGTGCCCTTCTGGCGCCACGGTTTTGCGCCGCCGCCGGAGACCTCGCTGCGGGTCTTGGTCTTGTGCGTGCCGGCGCGGGCGTTGGCCAACTGGCGCGTCAAAGCCTGGTGCATCAAGTCTGGCTTGATCGGCACCTCAAACACCGAACCAGGCAGCTCAGTGCTGCTCACCTTCTCGCCCATGGTGTTCAATACGTCGACCTTCATCTCAATCGCTTGTAGCCGGTGCCGGAGCACCCGAACTACTGCTTGCGCCCCTCCTTCACCATCACCAGGCCGCCCGTCGGTCCGGGCACACTGCCGCGCACACCAATCAAGTTGTGTGCAGGATCGACCAGATGCACCTGCAGCTGCTGCGAGCTCACGCGCTTGGATCCCATGTGGCCGGGTCCGCGCGAGCCCTTGAACACCCTCCCGGGCGTAGTGGTCGAGCCGTGAGAGCCCGGCGCGCGCTCACGGTCGGATTGCCCGTGGGTCTTCGGGCCACGATTGAAGCCGTGCCGCTTGACCGCGCCCGCGAAACCCCGGCCCTTGCTGGTTCCGACCACGTCGACCACATCGCCGACGGCAAACACCGACACCGTTAGCCGATCGCCTTCCATCAAATCACCCAACCGGCGCAAGCGGAATTCGCGCAGGTGGCGAAGTGCGGGAAGGTCGTTTCGCTTTAGATGACCCAACTGACCGCCAGTCAATCGCTTTGGCTTGACCTCTCCGAATCCCATCTGCACTGCCGAATACCCGTCCTGGTTGTGACGCCGGATCTGGGTGATGTAGCACGGCCCGGCTTCGATCAGCGTCACCGGAATCGCGGCCCCGGTATCGTCGAAGATCTGGGTCATCCCGACCTTGCGTCCAATGAGCCGCTTCAGCTTCAGTTGCCGTGCCGGCTCGCTCTGGGTGTCGCTTGCGGCCCCATCCGGCTCGGCTTCCATTTCCGTCTCATCTTCGGCGGCTGCGGAAGCCAGCTCTGGCTCGGCCTCAGTTTCGCCCTGCGCCTCCCCTGGATCGGATTCGGCTGGGGCATCACGCTGCTCTGCGGCCGTCTCTTCCGGCTGCTCGGGTGCCTCTAGTTCGTTGGGTTCGTCGGTCACGACTGCTTACTCAGATCTTGATCTCGATGTCCACGCCAGCGGGCAGATTCAGTCGCATCAAGGTATCGATGGTCTTGGTGTCTGGCTCCAGCACGTCGATCAGCCGATTGTGGGTGCGGATCTCGAAGTGTTCGTGCGAGTCCTTGTCGATAAAGGTCGAACGTCTCACGGTGAACCTCTCGATCTTGGTTGGCAGCGGTACCGGTCCGACGACCTTGGCGCCGGTTCGCTCAGCGGTTTCGACAATGCGCTGCGCGGACTGGTCCAGCACCCGGTGATCGTAGGCCTTCAGCCTGATGCGAATTTTCTGCTTTGCCATACGCGGCTACTCGATGATCTCGGTGATGACCCCGGCGCCGACCGTC
>CAZGCX010000218.1:0-4458 GCA_964524585.1 uncultured Anaerolineaceae bacterium | reverse complement strand
GCCGAGCAGCGCCAGGGCGATTGAAATGATGACGATCAGCAACGCGGCGAAGGCCGCCGCTTCACTGGGAGAACCGGTGATCATGACCCGGAACATGCGCACCGTGTAAAGCTGAGTGCGCCCGGCGTTGAGGAAGACTGCCGAACTCAGGTCGGTCATCGACCGGATGAAGATGTAGATCACACCTGCGAAAAAAGCCCGGCTCAGCAGCGGAAAGGTGATGCGTGCAAAGGTGCGAATGCGGGAGGCGCCCAGGTCGAGCGAAGCCTCCTCCAGCGAGGGATCAATCTGTTTCTGCGCCGCCACCCCGGTGCGCAGGCCGACTGGCAAGCGGCGGTAGGCGTAGGCGATGATGATGATGAAAAAAGTCCCGGTCCAGAGGTAGGGCGCAGCGTTGAACGCGATGATGTAACCGATCCCAATGACCGTGCCGGGAATGGCGTACATCAGGGTTCCGGAGAAATCCAGCGCGCCGCGGCCCGGGAAGCGCTGGCGGGCCACTAGCCAGGCCATGATGATCCCGATGGCGCCGCCCACGATGCCGGAGCCGACCGACACGATCAACGAGTTGCGCAATTGGGGAATCGCGGTGACCAGACCCACCAGATTCTCGGTGGTGGGGGTGTAATCGAAGCCCCAGGTCTTCACCATCGCGCCGACGAAGATCGAGCCGTAGATCAGGATCGTGAACCCGGCCATCAAGAAGGTCAATCCAAACAATGGGACCTTGACCAGTCTCGGGAGCTTGCGGATGCGGCCGGTATGGGCGCCGCCGGTCACCGTGACGTAGGACCGGCGGTTGCTGATCCAATGCTGCAGCGCAAACGCCAACAACGCCGGGATCACCAGCAGCATGGCCAGCGCCGCTCCCAGTTGCAGATCAAACAATTCGATCAATTGGATATAGGCCTGCGTGGCCAGCACCTGGAACCCACCACCGATCAGCATCGGGTTGCCGAAGTCGGCCACCGAGGAGATGAAGTTCAGCAGCGCCGCGGTCAGGATCGCCGGCGTGACCAGCGGAAACGTGATGGTGCGAAGCACATGAAAGGGCTTGCCGCCCAGGTCCTCGGCGGCGTCCTCCAGATCGCGATTGATCGAGGCAAAGACCGCCATCAGAATCAAAACCGCCAACGGGATGTCGCTGATCAGCTGCACCAGCACGATCCCATCCGGCCCATAGATGCTCCACTTGGTAATGTGCAGCAAATCATAGGTGATCAACCCGCGCCGGCCGAATAGCATGATGAACGCGTGGCTGACGGCAAACGGTGGCGAGACCAGCGGCAGCACCACCAGCACTCTCAGCAGCGACTTCCACCGGATGTCGGTTAGCGTGAGCGTATACGCCATCAGGGTCCCGATCACGGTGGAAAGCACTGCTGAGAGTACCCCGATCAAGATGGTATTCACCGAGGCGCGGCCGACGGTCGGCGAGGCCAGCAGGCGCTCGAACTGCAGCAGCGAAAAGCCGGTCGCGCCCCGGGCGGCCCGAAAGCCCTCCAGGAAGACCTGAGCCAACGGCCACATCACGAACAGGATCAGTCCGACGGCGGTCAACTGCACCGCCACCAACATGACCGGCTCACGCCGAATGCGGGCCGAGCTGGCGGGCAGCACCATCCCCAGTACGATCAGGATCATCAACGGTAGGTCACCGACCAGCTCACGGCGGAAGTGAATGGTCTCCACCCCTCCCGCCAGCACCCGATAATCCTCGACCACCTGGATCGAGAAGACCGTATTGGCGGCCACCGCCAGGATAATCAACTGAATCGCGAGCACGCCCCACCGGGACAACCGGCGGCGCTGCTGCGCGGTCAGACCCTGCATCCAGGTTTGGACCGAGACGGCCACGCTACGATCCTCCTTGTTCGCCGCGCCGTGATTCGCGGCGGAAGATGAAAAGCATGGGGGCGGGCAACTTCCCCCGCCCCCACCTGAAGCCTTGCTGTTAGCGGGTGGAGCCGATTTCCTCCTGCCAGCGGGCAACCAGCCGATCGCGCTCGGCTGCCCATTGGGTCGGATCGTACCCAGCGACCAGCACCACGTCGTTCAGCCCCACCGTGCCCTCTGCCAATGTGACTCCGGTGATCACCGGAATGCGGTGGGCCACATCGTTGTGATAGCGCTGGAAGGCCGGCGAGAACACATAGTCCACCCAGGCCTGCGCCGCAGCCAGGTTCCTGGCGCCCTTGATGATCGAGATGCCGCCGATCTCAAAAGGCGTGCCTTCCGAGGGGAAGTTGATGATCACATCCAGGCCGTTGTCCTGCTGTACCTGAATGTCGTGGGTGAAAGCGATGCCCACGGCGAACTCACCGGCGGCCGCCAGCTTGGCCGGCGCGCTGCCGGATTCGGTGAACTGGGCGACGTTGGCGCTGAACTGCTGATACCACTCAAACGCTCCGTCCTCGCCCAATAGCTGGACCAGCCCGCTGAGCACCGTGTACGAGGTCCCGGAAGCCGCGGGGCTGGCGATCACGATCTCCCCCTGATAGATCGGATCGAGCAGGTCCTGCCAAGAGCTCGGGCAGTCGGCTCCGATTTCCGCCAGCCGCTCCGGGCTGCAAGCAAAACCGATCACTCCGTAGTAGAACCCGGACCAGGCACCGTCAGGATCCTTCAGTGCGCCGTCCGGTAGCTGGTTCCAGCCGACACCCTTGTAAGGCTCGAGCAACCCATCGGCAGCCAGATTCACGTGCGACAGGTTGGTGGTGCCAAACAGCACGTCACCCTGCGGGTTATCCGCCTCGGCGCGGATGCGCTCCAGCGCCTCGCCGCTGCTCATGTCCAAGCAGGTGACGTCCACCCCGTACTGGGCCTTGAACGTCTCAAAAATCACTGCCAGTTTGTCGGGGTCGAACAGGCAAGCATACAGGGTCAGGTTGCCGCCGATCGGCGTGGGGGTAACGGCCACCTCGCGCTCGACTTCCTGGGTGACCACCACCTCCACCGGCCGTTCAACCTCAACCGTCTGAACTACCGGCTCAGGGGCGGCGCAGGCCGCTAGCACGGCCGCGGCCAGTACTACCAGCCCCAGCCATTTGAATGACGATTTCATCGACTACTCCTCCTTAGGTAGAAAATCGGGTGGGTTTGAAAAACAATGAAAGAACTCGCTTGCGGAGCGTTCACCTCCTCCTGGTTTGCACCGGCTCCATGCTATGCCGGGACCTGATTGTTGCTTGCGACTGAATCTTATGGGTTGGTTCGAGGCATCACATCTTGCAGAAGTTTGACGCTTTTCTGAATCCCTTCCTCCGGGCTCATCAACCGATCTTCATGCTCGATGCTCAGGACGCCATCATAATCCATAACACGCAGGGTGCTGACGAAGTTGCGCCAGAACATCTCGTCGTGACCGTAGCCGAGCGTGACATACTCCCACGAGCGCTCGCCGGGGGTCAGCATTGGACGGGTGTCCAGTGAGCCGTTCAGCTCCATCTCCAGCGGCTGAATCCTGGTGTCCTTGGCGTGCACATGGAACACCGCGCCCTTGCCCAGCGCCTGCACGACCACTTCCGGCCGCATGTTCTGGAAGAATAAGTGGCTCGGATCCAGGTTGGCCCCGATGACATCCGGCCCGCCGATCGAGCGCAAACGCTCCAGCGTACGGGTGTTGTATGCCACCTGCCCCGGGTGCATCTCAATGGCAATCCTCACTTTCAATTGGCGCGCCTGTTTCGCAGTCGCCTCCCAGTATGGCCGAACCTCCTCCTCCCACTGGCGCTCTACCAGCTCGACGTACTCTGGCTGCCACATGCAGGTCACCCAATTCGGATACACCCCACCACCCAGATCCCCGGGACAGCCACTCATGGTGACAATGGTGTCCAAACCAAGCTCGGCCGCAGCCACCAATGTGTCACTCAGGACCTGTTGCGAACCGGACCGACGCTCGGGATGGGGATCCAGCGGATTGCCGTTACAGTTCAGCGCGCTGAGCACCAGTCCGCGGCTCTCGATCGCTCCCAAGAATCCGCCCCGTGCTTCGCTGGAAGTCAACAACCGCTGCAGGTCACAATGCGGTGCCTGCGAGAAGTTCCCGGTGCCGATCTCGACCGCCTCGACTCCAGCCGCGGCCGCCCAATCCAGCGCAGCTTCAAAGTTTCGATCGCCGAGCGAGTCGGTAAACAGCCCGATCTTCATGCATCATTCTCCACTTCATTTGACCGCAGCCTTCCGCGGTCGGTCGGTGTGCTCCGGGGAACCAATTCAGGGCGTGATCTCATCCAGTCGAACCGGACGCTGTTCGTCGTAGGACTTGCGGGCCGCCAACCCCATCACCACCGGGATCCGTCCGTCGGTGCCGGTCACCTCCGGCGTGCGGTCCGCCTGCACGCAGTCGATGAAGCTGCGCATCTCCTCCCGGTACGACTGCTGGTAGCGTTCTAGAAAGAAGTACAGCGGCAGCGCCCGGTGAATTCCCTCGGCATTGGCAAGCATGTGCCGATC
>CAZGCX010000217.1:0-4476 GCA_964524585.1 uncultured Anaerolineaceae bacterium | reverse complement strand
TGCTGGGGGCCCATGTTGAGCAACATGGTTTCCCCCTGTAGCGCGCGTTCGGAGACCAGCTGCCGCAATTCGTCGACCGTGATCTCCATCTCAGCGTCAAGCATCGTCAGTCCTTGGCGTACTTCTTCCGCTTTTCGATCTCGTCGAAGTTGAACGTGAATTGGACTTCTTCGTAGCCCAGCGGATAGTCTTTCCGCAGCGGATGGCCCTCCCACTCGGCCGGCATCAGAATGCGGCGCAGGTCAGAGTGACCGCGAAAGCGAATGCCAAACATGTCGAATACTTCGCGTTCGTGCCAGTTGGCGTTGGGATACACCGGTTCGACACTCGGGAGTTCAGCGACCGCCTCGGCCAGTTTTGCTTTGAGGCCGACGAAATCGTTCGCCCGTAACGAGTAGAGCAGGTAGACGACCGTGAAGCGAGGCTGCTCGGGCCAGTGGTCAGAGGCAGTCAATGCCGACAAAAGATCGTAGCCGGCCCCCCGCAGAATCTTGCAGACCTCAAGCACTTGCTCCGGGTCGATCTCGACCGTGATCTGGCCGCGGAACTGCTCCACCGCCAGCAGCCGTTCTCCCAGTTGCTGTTGCAGCAATTCGGGAGTCATGCCAGCTTGTCCGCCATGACTTTGTCGTGCAGGGTCAAGATGCCGTGAATCAGTCCCTCCGGGCGCGGCGGGCAACCGGCGATATAGACATCCACCGGCATGATTTCGTCCACCCCAGGCACAATGGCGTAGTTGTTAAACACCCCACCGCAGGAGCAGCAATCTCCCATGGCGATCACCCATTTGGGATCCGGCATCTGGTCGTAGAGCCTGCGGAGCACGGGAGCCATCTTGCGGGTAACCCGGCCAGCCACGATCAGCAGGTCGCTCTGACGCGGGCTGGCGCGCATCAACTCCATGCCGAATCGACTCAAGTCGTAGTCCGAAGCCTGGGTGGCCATCATCTCGATGGCACAGCAGGCCAGTCCCGACAACAATGGCCACATCGCCCGGGTCCGGCTCCAATTCATCGCCTTCTCCAGGCTGGTGGTCACCACGCCCAGATTGCCGAGCTTACTCTCTAATCCCACTCCAACGCCCCCTTCTTCCAGGCGTAGATCAGGCCGACCAGCAGGATCACCACGAACACCAGCATCTCGACCAAGCCGGCGAGCTTCAATTCGCGCAACACGACTGCCCACGGCAGCAGAAAGATGATCTCAATGTCGAATAGAATGAAGAGGACCGCGATCAAATAGAAGTGTACCGGGACCCGCCGTTGTCCCGGGCCGTAAGGCACCATCCCCGACTCGTAGGGCTGGCTCTTGCGTGCGTTGGCCCGCCTGGGACCAAATAGGTGGCCCAAACTGACGATCAGCGCCGCGACACCGATCGAGAGCACGATCAGAACGGCGATGGGTAAGTATTCGATCGGCATTTCAGGTGCTAAACGGGGAGCCTTTGGCGACTATGTTCATTCTATCACAATGGGTTTTTTGCCCTTAATTGACGCCGCCCACGGCGGGCGCTCAACCAGGAAAGGTTGCTGCCTTGAAAGTCAGCACGAAGGGGAACGACAAGCTGAAGACACTGCTCCAGGCGATCAACGCCGACGCCGAGCTGCTTCAGCTCTGGGAGTCTGCCAACTCGAACGCTGTCCGAAGGCTGGGAATGAGCGATCATGGACCGGTACACATCCAGATCGTCGCCAACGGCTGCGTCAAGATCCTGCGTTTGCTGGTGGAAGCGGGTGTCGAGCCCAGCATCGTCACCGACCACGGTCTGACCGTGGAGGACGCCGAACTGGTGGTTGTTCTGGCAGCCTGTCTGCACGACGTCGGCATGTCGGTACACCGAGATAATCACGAGAACTACAGCCTGATCCTGGGCTACCCCAAAGCGCGTCAGCTGCTGAGCAAGCAGTACACCGACCCGACGCTGACAATAATGGTCGGAGAGGTGCTGCACGCGGTGATCTCCCACCGGGCGGACGTCAAACCGCTGACCATTGAGGCCGGCGTCCTGAAGGTGGCCGACGCGCTCGATATGACCGAGGGAAGGTCCCGAATTCCGTTTGAGGCCGGTGATGTGAACATTCACTCGGTATCGGCGCAAGCCATCGACGAGGTGAAGATCGAGAAAGGGGAAGAACTGCCAGTTCGGGTCGACATCCTGCTCAACAACTCCGCCGGAATCTTCCAGGTCGATGAGCTGTTGAAGCGCAAGCTGGCCAGCTCAACTCTGGCTCCATATGTCGAGGTGATCGCCCACCTGGAAACGGAAAAGGAACGTCGCATCCTGAGCGTGCACAAGTTCTAGGCGCGGACCGCTACAACAAGCGTATGGGGCGCCAGTCGGCTCGCTCTAGAAAGGGAAGAGACCATTGATCGAAATCGCCATCATGTTGGAAGGCCAGAATGGCCTGACCTGGGAGCACTGGAAGCGGATTGCGCAGGCAGTCGAGGACCTCGGGTACGCCGGGTTGTACCGTTCCGATCACTTCACAAACTCCCGTCCGCCCGACAAGGACTCACTGGAGGCCTGGGTCTCCATGACGTGGCTGGCCGGCAACACCAAGCGGATCGAATTCGGTCCAATGGTTTCGCCGCTGTCCTTTCGCCATCCAGTGTTCGCCGCCCGTATGGGCAAGGACCTAGACGAATTGTCGGGCGGTCGGTTCATCCTTGGGCTCGGAGCTGGTTGGCAGGAGCGGGAGCACCAAAAATTCGGCTTCGACCTGCAGGAACTCGGGCCGCGATTCGATCGATTCGAGGAGGGGGTGGAGGTGGTCCATCGACTGCTGAGGGAATCCGATCCGGTGGACTTCGATGGGCAGCACTTTCAACTGCACGAGGCAACCCTGCTTCCCCGCCCACATCAAACTGGCCGACCGCCAATCCTGATCGGGGGAAGCGGTTGGAACCGCACGTTGCCGCTGACCGCTCGCTACGCTGATGCCTGGAACTGCAACTTCAAGCCACCGCAGGACTTCGCCAGGTCGAATGCCCGACTGAACGAATTGCTCGATCAGCGCGGGCGGCAGCCAGACGAGGTCCAGAGGTCGCTGGTCTGCCTGACCGTATTTGGGGAGAACGAGCAACAAGCGACTGAGAAGTTCGAGCAGCGCGGCTTCGACCAGGAGACTGCATCCCGCTACGGGATTGTCCGAGGTACTGCAGCCCAAATTCGCGACCAGGTTGGGGAATTCGAACAGGTTGGGGTCGAGCGGCTGTTGCTTCAGTGGCTGGAGCTCGACAACCTCAATGGATTAGAGGCGTTGGCGAAGGCGCTGCTATAGTTTCGGTCCAGCGCCCGAAACGAGGGCCCTGTGGCCGCCAACTCCAGGGCGACTCGCTGGTGGCGGCGACCGCGCTAGCGCACCACCAGAACCGGGCACTGAAGGTGCTGCATCACCTCCTGCGGCCGACTTGCAGTGAACAGGGCGCTCTCTCCGGGCAGCACCAGCACCACCTGCTCTTGGTGGCGGGTGAGTTCTCCCAACTCACGGCTGCTGACCCCCATCAGCCATCGGTAGCGTGCACGCATTCCCGATCGCTTCAGCTCAGCCGCCACCTCTCGCTGCAGTTCGCGGGCAGACTCCTGATCCGAAGCCAGGACCCCAACGATCAGGAATCGGTCCATCCGACGCGCCAGGTATAGTGCGGTGTTCAGCGCACGCCGCGAAACGGCCGAGCCGTCGTAGATCACCATCAGGGTTGGATGCAGCCGGTGCCCGGTGTCTACCACCAACGTATTGGAGGTCGCGCCGGCCAGAATCGCCTCGGCGGTAGATCCGATCGGCGTCCGGCCTGACCAACCAGCCCGCCCCAAGATGATGAGATCGACCTGCTCGGCGCGGGCTAGCAGCTCGCGCTCGATCGAGCCGCGCGCTACCTGAAAAGACCATGGAATCTGCTGTTGCCCCGCTGCACGCTGCATCGCGCTGCGCGCCCGCTCAGCCCGCCCATGCAGCTCAAGCCCAATTCGGCGTTCGTCGATCACTCGCCCCTGCCCGGATGTCTGGCCAAATTCCATCGCTACCTGCAGTCCTGCCATGCGCACCAAATTGATGTCTTCCACAAATACCCCGATCAACTCGGCTTCCAGGCTGGCCGCCAATTCGGCTGCCGCCTGCAGGGCAGCCATGCTTTGCGGCGAGGCGTCCAGTGCGATCAGGATGCGGCGGATAGGCTTTTCGCTCTTAGCAACCGGCTCACCGGACTGCTCGCTCTGTACAGGACGAGCTGCCTCGGATCCGTTCACAGCTCTCGATCCCGAAGCTCAGGCTTGCCAGAATGGCCGGATCCAATCGAGCGCGGTTCGTCGTCGGCTTCCGGAACCTCCTCGGTTGAGCCGTGCTTGCCGTCGCGCGACTTCTCGTCGTCGTTATCGTCGCTGCGCCGTTCCTCAGCTAGTTCCGACAGCCGGGCCTGAACTTTGGCGTTGATCGAGCCCTCAGGGTAGCTGCCGTCGTCCGCCAGTTCCCCGGCGCT
>CAZGCX010000216.1:0-4505 GCA_964524585.1 uncultured Anaerolineaceae bacterium | reverse complement strand
GGTTGTGCTGCAACCTGACTTCAGCCGGGCGCTCACCGGCCTCCAGGGCCTGCCGCTGCAGATCATCATCGACGGCACTGAGCCGGAGAGCGGGGGATTCGCCGTCGATCACATCGGGAGCCGTGCCGAGCGGTTTGTCACGCGGCTGGTCTCGCAGCAGTTCTCGCTCGGCGATGGGGCGCTGAATCCGATCGACCTGCGGGTGCGAGCCTGGTACAACCCGGGCCTCAAACCGCGGGTCGATCTGATTCCGGGTCTGATCTCGATGGTGTTGGCCTTCCCGGCGCTGTCAGTGGCGCTGACCCTGGCGCATGAACGCGAACACGGCACGCTGGAGCAGCTCATGGCCACCCCGATCGGCCGCGGCGAGCTGCTGCTGGGAAAGCTGGTGCCCTACCTGATCGTCGGCCTGGCCAACGTGATCTTCATCCCCGCCGTGGCATTGCTGTGGTTCCGGGTGCCGTTCAACGGCAACTTCCTGCTGTTCTTCGGGCTGTCGGCCATCTTCCTGTTCGCCATTCTCAGCCTGGGGGTGCTGGTTGGCGTCTTCATTCGCACCCAGGCCGCCGCACTCGCGCTTTCCTTCCTGGTGCTGTTCTTCCCCGGCTTCTTCCTGACCGGCATCTTCTTCCCGCTGGCATCGATGCCGGAGATCGCCCGCCTGGAAGCGCTTGGACTTCCAGGCACTCACTACGCCATCATCACTCGTGGCGTGTTCCTCCCCGGCGTCGGGCTGCAAGTGCTCTGGCCGTACACGGTGATGTTGGTGATGCTCGGGGCTGCTTTTACCGTGGTGGCCGCACTCTTCTTCCGGAAGCGGGTGGCTTGATCCATGGGCTGGCGGCGGGTGCTCTCACTGGCGCGCAAGGAATTCGTTCATCTGCGGAGCGACTGGTGGCTGCCGGCCTTCATGTTGCTAGGGGGCGCCACCGAACTGCTGCTGGTGGGCTGGGTCACCTCCCGGCCGATCACCAACCTGCCGCTGATGGTCCTGGACCGAGACCGCAGCCCGGCCAGCCGCCAATTCATTGCAGCGCTGGAGAACACCGGCACCTTCGCGCTGCATTCCTACGCTCCGGACGAGACGACCGTGCGGCAGGCACTCGAGCGCGGGACGATCAGTGCGGCTGTGATTTTTCCGCCAGACTACGCCGAGCAGCTCGGGTCGCCCACCGGCCACCCGGAAGTCGCGGTGCTGCTGAACGGAGCGGAAAGCATCCCCGCCACCGGCGCGCTGCGGGCGATCGAGGGCGTCGGCCAGCAGTTCGGGGAACAACTCACAGTACAGCGGCTGGGAATCGCCCCAGAGACGTTTAGCGGGTTCATTCCCAGCCTGCGGGTGCGCTTTAACGAATCGCTGAGTGAAGCGTTCTACACGACTCCGGCCGAGTTGGGTTTGATGCTGGAGTTCACCGTGCTGCTGTTTGCATCACTTCTGTTCTCACGTGAGCGCGAACTGGGCACGATGGAACAACTGCTGGTGATGCCCTACTCCTCGCTGGAGCTGATTCTGGGCAAGTCGCTGCCGGTGCTGATCATCGGGCTGGCGGATTTCGGGGTGATGCTGGGGATGGTGCATTTCGCCTTTCGGGTGCCGGTGCGCGGGTCGCTGCTGCTGCTGGCCGCCCTGGCGGTCGGCTACCTGCTGGTGGAGTTGAGCAAAGGGCTGGTGCTCTCGGTCATCGCCCGCACCCAGCACCAGGCGTTCTTGCTGGTGATGTTGATCGGCATGGTGGATTTCATGTTTACCGGCTACGCTGCGCCGGTGGAATCGATGCCGCCGGTGCTGCAGGGAGTTGCCAACCTGATCCCGGCCCACCACTGGCTCACCATCTTGCGGGGGATTCTGCTGAAGTCCAGCGGCCTGGGCGACCTGTGGCCGCATGTGCTGGCGCTGGCGATACTGGGGGCTGTGATCGGAACCTTCTCTTTTCGCTACGTGCGGAGGGCGTTGAACTAGCGGTGTACCCGAACGCTCCGGCGGTACAGGTTTCCGGCCTGCGCAAGCAATTCGGGGACTTCACCGCAGTGGATGGGATCGATTTCGAGCTCCGCCGGGGTGAGATCTTCGGCTTCCTGGGGCCGAACGGCTCCGGCAAGACCACCACCATCCGCATGATGCTCGGGCTGCTTCCCCCCACTGCCGGGTCGGTCAACGTGCTCGGCATCCCGGTCGCCACTGAGGCGCGCCGTATCCGCCCCCGGGTTGGCTACATGGCACAGCGCTTCAGCCTGTATCGCGATCTGACCGTCGAACAGAATCTGGTATTCCACGGCACGGCCTACGGCATGTACGGCCGGCCGCTAGCGGCGCGCATCGATGAAGTGCTGCACATCGTCGGCTTGTCCGATCGCCGGCGCACCGTGACCGCCGAGCTTTCCGGCGGTTGGCGTCAGCAGCTAGCGCTGGGAGCCGCCATGATCCATAAGCCAGAGATCATGTTCTTGGATGAGCCCACCGCTGGCGTCGACCCAATCTCGCGCCGGGCCTTCTGGGAGCTGCTCTATCTCCAAGCCGAGCAGGGGGTGACGGTTTTCGTCACGACCCACTATATGGAGGAGGCCGAGCACTGTCATCGACTGGCATTCATTCGGAGCGGGTCGATTATCGCCGCCGGCACGCCGGATGCGCTGCGGCACGAGGTCTTGCAGGCCAGCGTGCTCGAACTGGCTCCGTCCGATCCCAGCCGGGCAATCCAGGTGCTGACCGAGGCGGTGGAGCGCGGCCAGCTGAAAGTCGACGAGATCGAACTGTATGGCTCATTGATCCACGTGCTCGCTCCCGGCGTGGAAAAGTCGCGCGGGCGGATCCGGAGGACCTTGCGGCGGGCCGGGATCGATCCCGGGTCAGAGTCGGTCATTGAACCTTCGCTGGAAGACGTCTTTATCGCGGCGATGCGTTGAAGGATCGCTGCCAATTAGTCGCTAGATCACTGAGTTGGAGGCGAAAATGAGATCTTGGTGGAAAGCTGCGGTCGGACTGCTGGTCGGGTTGGCGCTCGCCGGCTGCGCAAGCAGCGATGGAGAAAAGCTGCAGGCCTCGGGCGTGGTGGAAGCGGTTGAGGTGACGGTCGCTCCCGAAGTCGGCGGACAAGTGGAGCAGGTGCTGGTCGAGGAGGGAGACGCGGTTGCGCTGGGCCAGCCACTGTTTCGGCTTGCCAACGACGTGCTGCGTGCACAGCGCGACCAGGCCAATCTGGCTGTGGAGGCCGCCCAGGGTGGCGTGACTGCTGCCGAAGCTGGCCAGGAAACGGCGCGTGCCGCGCTGAGCACCGCTGAGGCGGCTGTCCAATCAGCCGAAATACAGGTACATATGGCGCTCAGCTTGGCGCGCAGTCTACAGGCGCCCGTTCGGACGCAGGCTTGGAGCACTCTGCCACCCGGCGAGTTCGACCTTCCCAACTGGTATTTTCAACAATCGGAGCTGATCGAGGCCGCCCAGTCAGAAGTTGCAGCGGCCGAGGCCGCGCTGCAGCAGGAGCAGCAGAACCTGGCATCGGTCACGGCGCAGGTTTCCGGCGGCGATCTGTCGGCGGCCCAAACGAGACTGATGGGCGCCCAGGCTGCCTTCACCGTCATCGATCAGCTGCGCGATCGCCAGATTGCTGGCACCGATCGGCAATACGTCCGTGACTACATCGATGAGCTGTACGACAGCGCCAAATCCGAGTTGGACGACGCGCAGCAAGCCTACGATGATCTGCTCTCACAGGCGGATGCAGTAGAGGTGCTGGATGCCAGGGGCAGGGTGGCGGTGGCGCAGGAGCGGCTGATCACCGCCCAGACTGAGCTGGACCAGCTGCGAACCGGCGAGCACTCGCTGGAGGTTCAGGCGGCGTTCGCTGGGCTTCAACAGGCGCAGGCGCTGCGCTCCCAGGCCGAAGCGGGCCAATCACTGGCCGCGGCTCAACTTGCAGTCGCCAACAGCGCACTGCATCAAGCCCAAGCCGCGCTAGCCCTGATCGATGACCAGATCGAAAAGCTCACCGTCAGCGCCCCGACCGATGGGGTGGTGATGACCCGGCTGGTCGAATCCGGCGAGTTGGTGCAGCCAGGTGTTCCCGCCCTGACGATTGGCCAGCTGGATGACCTGCGGATCACCGTCTATCTTCCGGAAGATCAATACGGTCAGATCGCCACAGGCGGCCCGGCCACAGTATCGGTAGACTCCTACCCGGATGTGGAGTTCAGCGCCACGGTGCTGCGAATCGCAGATCAGGCGGAGTTCACCCCGCGCAACGTGCAGACCCAGGAGGATCGGCAAAGTACGGTGTATGCCATCGTGCTCTCGGTGCAGGATTCGGGCGGAAGGCTCAAGCCGGGGATGCCGGCTGACGTGGTGTTTGGCCCGTAGTGCGCGCGCCCGCCGCTCCGGGGCACATCGCTGCCGGTTGGGCAGCCGCAAAGAGGCTGACCATTGCAACCCGCTCCGCGGCTCTGTATAATCGCCTTACCGGGCGGTTAGCTCAGTTGGTTAGAGCGCATGCTTGACATGCATGAGGTCG
>CAZGCX010000215.1:0-4505 GCA_964524585.1 uncultured Anaerolineaceae bacterium | reverse complement strand
TCACCCATGGGACTGCCCGGCTAGAGCTGGTCAACAGGCGTATCTGCAACCCAGCTTGCTGCTTTGGCCCCCATCCTACCTGAGGATCGGCTGACAGGGACACGACGAAAGGGGAACCTACACCGATACAAAAGGCCTGCTTTTGTGCAAAAGGCCCTTAGGATATAATCCGCCTGCCCTAGCTCAAGGGGGGGTTTGAGACAAGAGAACGTGAATGGCGCTCAAAGGCAACCTGCGCGACTTCAGCGTCGTGCAACTGTTCAACCTGGTAAACCTTGCCCGGAAAACCGGCACGCTCACGCTTGAAGGTCCGAATGTAGCGGCCTGGGTTTCCTTCCGCGAAGGGAAATTGATCCACGCCCAGCTAGGTAACGAAGATGGCACCTTGCTGGGCGTGCTTACCAAAGCGGGCAAGGTTCGTCCTGAACAGTCTAATCTGATCAAGAAGCACGCCAGCGACAAGTCGGACAAGGAACTCGGCTTGTTGCTGATTAATGCCGGCTATCTGTCGCAGCAGGACATCCTGGCCAGCATTCAGCACTACGTGCTGGACGTGGTGTACCGCCTGTTCGCCTGGGTGGACGGCTTTTTCCGCTTCGATAACGACGTACTGCCGCCTGATGACCACATCACCATCCGGTTGGACCTGGAAAACGTCATCATCGAGGGCTCCCGGCGAATTGAGAAGATTCAGGCCCTGGCAGATGAGTTGCCGAACCTTGAGATGGCGTTGACTTTTGTGGAACGGCCCGACGCCAACATCCGAAACGTGCACTTGAACACGCAGGAGTGGAAAGTCGTATCCTACATTAACCCCAAGAATTCGATCCGGCAGATCGCCAAGGCCAATAAAATGGGGGAGGCGGAGATTCGCGGGATCGTTTATGCCCTGTTGGAAGCCGGCCTGGTGGAGTTGGTGCGTCCGGAGGGCATGCCCCTACCCAAGCAGGCGGCGGCATTCAAACCGGTGGACGAGAAGCAACGGGCAACGCTGGTCAACCGCCTGATCGACCGAATTCGGTCTTTGTAGAGGAAGCAGATGCAGACCGTCAAGATGGTAGTCACCGGACCTTTCAACTCAGGCAAGACCGAGTTCATCAAGTCGGTCAGCGAGATTGATGTGGTGTCTACCGAGCGCAAGATCAGTTCCGAAGCGGAACGGGTCAAAGAGACCACCACGGTGGCCATGGACTTTGGCCGGATCACGGTGGACGACGAGCTGGTGCTCTACCTGTTCGGGACCCCGGGTCAGAAGCGCTTCGACTTCATGTGGGAGATCCTCTCCGAAGGGATGCTGGGCTTCATCGTGATGGTCGACAGCAATCGGCCAGAAACCTTTCGAGAGGCGCGCGGCATCTTGCAGACCTTCCGCGCCTACGCCCCCACCCCATATGTCGTGGCAGCCAATAAGCAGGACATGGACGACGCCTGGGAAGTCGACGACCTGCGCATCGCGCTGAAGCTGGATGGCAAGATCAAGATGCTGCCGTGCACCGCGACCAAGAAGGACTCGGTCAAGGCGGTATTGCTCGAGCTGCTCTACAGCATCCTGGAGGAGATGGGGGAAAAGCAGAAGAAGTAAGCTCCGGGCCGGATCGGCCCTTTGCGATTTGACGCCGCAGGGTCCGATTCGGTAGAATCGGATTGACAACCGAGCAACGGGGAGCCCACGGGCTGAGAGGAGGGTGCGAGCACCCTCGACCCGAGAACCTGATCCGGATCATGCCGGCGGAGGGATTGCAGCCAACACCACCCACACCCCTCCGCCCAGAGGGGTTTTTGTTTCGATGCAGGCAACCATTTTTGCCGGCGGCGAGCTAGTCGACCACGAGCGCGCAATGCAGGCGCTGCAGCAGTCCGAGCTGGTGTTGGCGGCAGACGGAGGGGAGCGCCATTGCCGGGCGCTAGGCGTGACGCCTGCGGCCGTGATCGGCGATCTGGATTCACTCACCAGCCAGCAGATCGAGCAGCTCGGTGCGGCCGGGGCGAAACTGGTTCGGCACCCGTCGGACAAGGATCAGACCGATCTCGAACTGGCGCTGGGGTATGCCATGCAGCGCGGAGCGGATCGGGTGGTGCTGCTCGGCGCGGCCGGTGGCCGGCTCGACATGACCATTGCCAATTTGCTGCTGCTGGTTGATCCGAAGTTCCGCCCGCTGAGGATCGAGCTCTGGTACGGCAGCCAGACCGCTTGGCTGCTGAACCCGCCCGGCGGCGAATTGCCGGGCCAGGTCGGCGACACCATCAGCGCCATCCCGGTGGGAGGTGACGTACTGCAGGTCACCACCAGTGATCTGGAGTATCCGCTGCGCGGCGAAACCCTCACGCTGGGCCCGGCACGCGGGGTAAGCAACCGGGTCAACGGACCGATGCCGCGGCTCACAATGAAACGGGGGCAACTGCTGGTGGTGCACACCCCGGGAAAAGCCTGATCAGCATGCACACCCACGTCGGAGGCGCCACGCATCTTCCTGTAGAGACGGGCAGGGATTGACCGTGACGGCCGGATCCCGAGTTTCGAGCCCCAACCGCCCATCGCTGGCGCAGCGCGAGCTGCTGCCGCCCGCGCTCTTGATCGGATTCGTGCTGCTGGTCTGGCAGCTGGTTGCCGATCGGAGCGGTCTGTCGGCTTTCATCCTGCCCTCCCCTACCCGGGTCGCAGCTGCCGTCTGGAAGACCCGAGCCTTGCTGGCAAGCGCCATCGGCGCCACCATGCTTGAAACCCTGGTCGGGTTGTCGGTGGCGGTCGTTCTGGGAGCTTTGCTGGCGGCCGCCATGGATCTATTTGGCTGGCTGCGCCGAGCCCTGTATCCGATCCTGGTGGCATCGCAGACGGTGCAAATCCTGGCCATCGCTCCGCTGCTGATCATTTGGTTTGGCTTCGGACTGTTGCCCAAGGTCATTGTGGTGGTGTTGATTTGCTTTTTCCCGCTGGCGGTCAACACGGCGGACGGCCTGGCGTCGGCCGACCCGGATTTGATCGCATTGCTGCGGGCGATGGGTGCCAGCCGTGCCCAAACCTGGCGGATCGTTCGCTTGCCAGCCGCCCTGCCTGGCTTCTTCTCCGGATTGCGAATTGCGGTCACCTACAGCGTGGTGGGCGCCACCATCGCGGAATGGGTAGGCGGCTCCGCCGGGCTGGGCCTGTATATGCTGCGGTCGAAGAACGCCCTGGCGACCGACCAGGTGTTTGTGGCGATTGTGATCACCTCGGTGCTGAGCATCGGTCTGTTTGCCTTGATCACCCTGCTCGAACGCCGGGCCCTGCCGTGGTACTACACCGCCGAGCGAACCGAACAATGGCAAGAGCCGGGGATTTATTAAATGCGGCTTGCCCGCTGGATCGACCCCCAAGAAAGTGAGCGAGGATGTTGAGAAACAGAATCGTCGTAATCGGAGTTGGCCTGCTGATGGCCGCCTGCAATGCTGGCGGCCCGAAGCCGGTCACCGTGATGCTCGACTGGGTGCCCAATACGAATCACACCGGACTGTACGTCGCCGAGGCCAAGGGCTACTTCGAACAGGAAGGGCTTCAGGTCGACATCGTGCAGCCGGGGGAAGTATTCGCTGAGCAGGCGGTGGCAGGCGGCGCAGCCGACTTCGGCATCAGCTTCCAGGAACAGGTTACGCTGGCCCGCGCCGATCAGGTTCCGATTGTGTCCATCGCCGCCATCATTCAACACAACAGCTCCGGTTTCGCCGCGCTTGGCGAACTCGACCTACAATCGCCAGGTGACTGGACCAACATCCGGTATGGCTCGTTTGGCAGTCCATTTGAGGCTCCGACCCTACAAAGGCTCATGGAGTGTGATGGCGGGGACTTCGAGGAGCTCGAGATCGTGGACATCGGCTTTGCCGACCCACTGGCCCTGCTCGCCGAGCATCAGATCGAGTTGGCCTGGATCTTCTATGGCTGGCAGGGCATTCAGGCCGAAAGGCAAGGGATCGATCTGAACATCAGCATGATGCAGAATTGGTTCAGCTGTATTCCGGACTACTACACGCCAGTATTGATCGCCAGCGAGGACACCATCCAGCAACGACCGGAGCTGGTCGGCTCGTTCATGCGAGCGGTCTCGCGCGGTTACTCGTACGCGATCCAGAACCCGTCGGAGGCGGCCGAGCTGCTGCTGGCCGCGGTTCCCGAACTGGATGCTGGACAGGTTCATCAGAGCCAGGAATGGCTGGCCAGCCGCTATCAGGCGGAAGCCAGTCGTTGGGGGTTCCAGCAGTCACAAGTGTGGCAGAACTACTCCAATTGGATGGCGGAGCACGGGATCATCGATTCGCCGATCGATGCCGACTCGGCCTTCACCAACCAGTTTCTGCCGTAGGGTCAATGGATGAGCGCCCCCAGCCTTGAATTGATCGACGTCAGCAAGACCTTCCATGGAAACCAGATTCTGGTGCCCGCCCTGAGCTCGTTCTCGCTGTTGGTCGAGCCGGCTGAATTCCTGACCATCATCGGACCCTCCGGCAGCGGCAAGAGCACGCTGTTCAATCTG
>CAZGCX010000214.1:441-4515 GCA_964524585.1 uncultured Anaerolineaceae bacterium | reverse complement strand
CGAGATCACATCACTGATCGCGGGGGCAGGTCCGCCGATTACCGGCTTCCCGAAAGCCCATGCCTCCAGGAACACCGCTCCGAAGCTCTCCTGACTCGATGGCAAGCATAGAATATCGGCTGCGGCCAGTGCATCGGTCTTCTTCTGCAAATCTACGGCGGGTAACTCCAAAATCTGTTTGTTGGCCAGGTTTCGGAACTGCTGCCCGGAGAACTCAGTTCTCGGTCCGATAAAGACGAAGTAAGTCTCGGGATGAGACTGCCAAATGGCCTTGGCGGCCGCCAGGATCAGATGGAAATTCTTGTAGCGGAACTTCTGTCCGAGAAAGAGCACCATCGGCCCGTGTATCTCGTGCTCCGTCCTGAAGCGTGCTGGGTCAGCGCGGTCCGCCACGACGGGGCCGGTCCCGGTGACAATCACCCGGTGTGCGGGTACACCGATGCGGAGCAGGGTTTGACGCTCAGACGGTGTGAGCGCCAGAAACATATCTGCGTAGCGGTAGACATCACCGTATTCCCGATGGGGCCACCTATTCCACCTTGGGTGGTGCAGAGGAGTGAAAACAAAGGGTACGTCCCATGCCTTTGAGAGTTGCAGGGAGGCTGTACTAAGGCCGGCACGGCCGATCCGCACGTTGTGAATGATGTCCTGGGGTCCAATCTCGCGTTCGATTTCGCCGGCCATCAGCGACGCGATCTTCCGTGCGCTTGTTTTCTGGAGCAGGAAGTAAACGGCCACCCACGGCAGCATGCGACGCTTCAGCTGGGTATTGATCCCGAGCTGGGTTACGGGAATGCCTTCGATCGAGTACTTGCGGGCGGTCGGCCTGGAGCGAACGGTCGTGCCCATCAGCCAGTTGGTCTGATTCTTGGTCCAATGGCAAACCACATGCGGCGAATGCCCCCGGGAAGCCATGCGGACCATCAACTGGTGAGCATGCTCCTGAGCACCGCCAATTGACGGCGGATAGGCTGTCGCCGACATCAGGATGTTCATTTGCTGGCCGAGGCCGCCATCAGTTTTGGATCATATGCGGTGCCGATGCAGGGAGCGAGGACAGCGGGACACACGAGGGCCACTCACGACCGGTCCACGGATCGTTTCTGCACGCGGCTATTTACGTATATATCGAGGGTCAACTCGGCAGTGCGTTTCCAGCTGAACATATCCGCCCTAGCGAGGCCCGCGGTCCGCAACAGCCCTCGCAGCTCCGGGTCTTGTACTAACGTCAGCATCTGATCGGCAATTGAACTCGGATTGGTTGGGTCACAAAGCAAGCCTGCCTGACCCACGACTTCCGGGAGGCTTCCGGCGCGAGCGGCTATGACTGGACAACCACAAGCCATCGCCTCCACAACCGGAAGGCCGAAACCCTCTCCAAGAGAGGGAACGATCAGAGCCTCGGCGCAAATGTACAGACATCGCAGGTCCTCATCCGCCACATAACCCAGGAAACGAACTGCTTCACCGAGGCCCAAGTCATTGACCGTACGTTCCAATCCTTCCATCTTCCAACCGATATCCCCTACGATCTGGAGCGTGTGTTGAAGGTTTTCAGAATCTCTTAGGTAGGCGAAGGCTTTCAACAACGCCGAAAGGTTTTTCCTGGGCGATAGAGTGCCCACCATCAGGAAATATGAGGACCGTATGCCGAAACTTGCCGCAACTGCCGCGCGTGCCTTTTCGGGGGACAAAGAGTTGAATGTGGTCTGATTTACACCTAGCGGAATCACGGATACACGGTGCTCAGGGATCTTGAAAGTCTCGCAGATGTCCGTCTTAGCAGATTGGGCATCGGTGATGATATGAGAAGCCCGTTTGGCCAGCGATGGTAGAAACCACCTCGAATAGGTCCGAAACCATCGAGGATAGTACTGCGGGAAATGGATAACCGACAGGTCGTGAATCGTAAGAACTACGGGCTGTCGAGCATACCTGGGACCATTAATCGTTGTCATGTGAAGGACATCCAATTGGGAAAAGCTTGAAATCAGGGGAAGTACAAGTGGGTACCAAATCAGGTCACGTAGTAGAACTCCCAGCCGATCCCAGATTCGTTTCTGACTGCCAAACCTCAATTGGATCGGATACGCAACAGGCCGAAGGCTGAATGGCGCCGTCTCACTTAGTTTCTCTAGCTCAGGCACAAGCTCAGAAGCGTACCTGCTTACACCGCCCAATCTCGCGGTGACAGGCGAATAGTCAATTCCGACTCGCAACTCCTTTGGCCCATGCATCGGGAATAGCTCCAATGGCAAAGAGGGTTCTATGCCCGAGAGTATAATGCGACGACATGGTCCGTTCCTGCACCTCCACAATGATCGGCGATTTGGCCCTCCCTTCAAGCGGCCGCTAGCTTGAATCGAACTCTGAAGACAGTCCGCGAGACTCTAGAAGATCAGTCGGCAACACCCAGAGCACTGGCAAGCCTGCCGCAGCTGCTTCGTCTGCTCCTTGGTATCAACCGCCCCCAGACAATCATGCTGGTTGCCATACAGGTGGTAAGTGGGCTTCTGCCTGCAACGGCAGCCTTTGTCGTCAAGCGGATTGTGGACGTTGTGGCCGGTAAGCTCGAAATCGGAGACACCGTCCTCGGCTCGCTCCTCAATCTGCTTATCATCGGCGCAGGCATCGCAGTTGGCCTCGTGCTTCTTGAGATCGTTTCAACTTTGTTACAGCAGCTCCTACAAGAAGAGCTGATTCCATACCTCAACATTCGGCTTGTCGAGAAGGCCGCTGAGCTCGAGTACGCCTTCTTTGAGAGACCAGACTACTACGACATGCTGAGCCAGGCCCAGAGAGAAGTGTCGAGCCGTCCGGTGCAGCTCATCAAGCAGACCGTCACGCTCATTGGCAGCGGAGTCACGATCGCCGGGTTCACCGTGATCATCCTGACTTTCAGTCCGTGGCTGACTCTGGTGCTCCTGGGCACATTTGTGCCTTCACTCGCGGTCCAGCGAGTGTTCAGTCGGGGGCTGTTTCGGTTGTGGCGGAAGCAGACGCCTTTGATGCGGATGGCCAACTATTACAAGAACCTGCTGAGTGGTATCGGGGCAGCGATGGAAATCCGCATTTTCCAGCTCGCCGGAGAGTTGATTGGCCGACTCAAAGGAATGCTCTCCGAGATTCAAACAAAAAACATCTCTCTGACCGTTACCCGATCGGTTGTGGTTGGGGGGCTTGAACTGGCCAGTGTCGCGGTCTATTGGCTCGCATTCTCGTGGATCATAGTCAGCACGCTGACCGCCAACCGGTTCACGGTTGGTGATCTTGTGCTGTTCAGCACGATCTTTCTGCAAATGCGATCGCAGATGGTCAACGTTCTCTCATCTCTCCAAAGCGTGTACGAGAGCGGGCTCTTCATTGACAACTTCTTTGCGTTTCTGGACCTGCCAACCCCGGAGCCGCCGAAGGGGGACCGTCTGCACAGCTTCCCGAAACCCATCAAAGACGGGATCGTTTTCGATGACGTGACTTTCTACTACTCTAGCGATGGAAAGCCAGCGCTTGCCAACATCAATCTTCACCTGCTACCAGGCCAACGGGTCGCCATTGTCGGGGAAAATGGCGCGGGAAAGACGACCCTCGCCAAGCTGATTGCCCGGATGTACAGGCCAACTCGCGGATCAATTCGCCTGGATGGCTTGGACCTCGAGGAATACGATAGGGCCGAATATTTCCGGAACCTGAGTGTGTTGAACCAGGGCTTCGTCCGATATCATCTGAGCGTCCGCGACAACATCGGGTTTGGTGACACCCAAGCCCTCAACGACATGGTGAGTATCCAGCGGGCTGCGAGGACGAGCGGATCGGATGATTTCATCGACACGCTCCCAGAAGGCTACGAGACCCAACTTGGAAAGATGTTCGAAGGCAGTTCTGAATTGTCCGCTGGCCAGTGGCAACGGCTTGCCTTAGCGAGGGCCTACATTGCGGACTCACAAATCCTGATCCTCGATGAACCCACTTCCTCCCTGGATGTTGCAACAGAAGCCGCAATCGTAGAACGATATGCTGAGCTCACGTTTGGGCAGATAGCAATACTGATTACACACAGATTCTCAACCGTCAGGA
>CAZGCX010000214.1:0-431 GCA_964524585.1 uncultured Anaerolineaceae bacterium | reverse complement strand
AGGATGGCGGACAGAATCCTTGTACTCAGCCAGGGACGGGTTGTCGAAGATGGCTCACATGACGAGCTCATGCGGCAGGGCGGAATCTACGCGGTGATGTTCAATACCCAAGCAGAGCCGTACCTATCCTAGGCGGGAGTTTTGGCGTGGGCATGTTATCCCACACTTTGAGTGAGATCAGTCACAAGGGGGCATTCCAATGGCTAGGGCCCTGATCAGCGGAATCACAGGCCAAGACGGCTCCTACTTGGCAGAGGAGCTGTTGGAACGCGGTTACGAGGTTCACGGCATCGTCCGCCGAGTGGCCGAGGCGGCCACGAAGCCCCGCGAGCAAGTGCTTACGGAGATCGGCGATTATGTGGGCGAACTGCTGGCGGCGTTGCAGTCGTAGCAAGAGCCCGCGCAGGGCGTTGGCGGGAGTGTACCCCGAT
>CAZGCX010000213.1:0-4522 GCA_964524585.1 uncultured Anaerolineaceae bacterium | reverse complement strand
ACTTCGATTACCGTATCCAGAGAGAGGCATGCTCCGGCTGCAGCACCTCCTCGGTCAGGCCCAACAACTCCTCCAACACCGAATCCAATTCGTACCGTTCGCGCAGCTGGATTCCAAAGGTCGCCAGCGTGATCTGCATGTCATATCTCCGCCGGTAGAAGCGGCGATCAATGAACACTTGCACCCGTTGTCGAAGAGGCGAAAACAGGGCGGCGATCGCCAGCGTCGAGAGCACGATTGCCAGCGGCGACTGCTCCAGGCCGAGTCTGCCGAACAGGCTCTGCAGCGAGAGCACGGCGCCGAGGTACGCCAGGAGCAGCAGAGCGGTCAGGATCCCGTAGACCAGCGCGCGGTTGATGAGGCGATCGATATCGAACAGACGGTAGCGCAGGACCGCGAAGGCAACCGAGATTGGCACCAAGGAAGAGATTCCCAGGATCAGTGGAGTTGCGATCAGGATACGGCTCACCCGCACCGGGTTCGGTTGACCTGGAGGAAAGGCGTACCCGACGTATCCCCAAATCAACACCACGACCATCTGACCGGTCAAGCCAAACAGCACCCATTTGGTCTGCTGACGCTGAAGCGGTGTCGAAACATGCCGATAGCGATACACCTGAGAACGCATCGCTACCCCAATCATCGCCACGAACAGTGACAGCCAAGACGCGGTTGCGACGGGCGCCACCTCGGGCCCCTGCAGCCGGGAACTGCCAGTCGCGATCATTGGGATTCCCACCACCAGCGCGGCCAGGCCCCCGGCCACCAGTGCCGTCCTCTTGCTCACAACTCGCCCGTCGGGAAAGGTGAGCATGACCAGCATCAGCGCGATCAGTCCGATCAAGTCAAACCACGACACCAAGTTGATCAGCTCGGGGTGAATCCGCTTCAGTGGATCGTCGGATGTGGAGAACAGCATGGCGCCCGAGTAGATCAAGGCCAGCGACAGCGAGAGGCCAATAACGCGATCCGAACTGCGCCAGTAGATCAGCCCGGCAGTGATGAAGAACACCAGACTATAGGGGATCTCGAGCGCTTGCAGCACCCGGGGATTGATGAACGCCGGAAGTTGAAGCTCCGACAGAGCTCGCTCGTCGTCTGCCGAGAACTCGATATTGTCGCAGAGCACCAGCCGGCAATCTGGCGGTGCGCTCGTCAGGCGTCCAGCCGTTCCAAGCCCCCACAGGACCAGAAAGCCTAGAGCGACGACGACCCATGCCACCCTGGCGGTCGCCAGCCACCGGGTTGGAAGATGTAATGGATCCGGTCGATTCACAGGGTTCGCCATTCTCAGCTCGCTACTGCCCTGAGACTAGCGGGACTTAGTGACGAGATCGTTACAGCCGGCAATGAACGGGATAAGAGGGTTCCAGCATGCGTCGGGCGTCAGCCCGCGGCGACCGAGACGACGCTGGGTGCTGGTATCCTTTGCCGGGCCGAGGTCGAAGAGTGCACCGGTGAACGGAGTTCCGAAGTGAGATCCAGATTGCGCAAGCTGGCCCTGCCGGCTCTTTTGCTGCTGCCGGTGCTGGTGGTTGGTGTGGCGCTCGGCGTGTCGTACCTTCGAAAAGACTCGCGCCTGGACCCGGCGTATTTTGGCGCCGATTACTCGAGTCGCTACGACGTGCCAGCAGCGGCGGCCGAAGCGCTGGAGCGGGCCTTCCAGACCGGAGACGTGCAACTCATGCGGGAGCTGGTCGCCACCCGCGCGGACCCGGCTGAGTTTCAGACCAGGCCTGGCCTGGGCCTGTACGACCTGCGCGGTAGGGACGGCGAGTACTACAACTACCTGTACACGACTGCAGACAATCGCGACCGCAGCTTGGCCCATATCAAATTCGTGAACGGACGCTATGTCGTGGTTGAAGAGAATCTTGACTACCTGGTCGATAGCGGCAAGTGGCCGCAAGCCTTCGCGCCGCTGACGGTGACCTACTATGTGCTGCTGTTGTTGGCGCTGGGGGTGATCCGGATTTCGCGGGGCCGAAGATCCCGCCGGCCATTTCCGATCGAACAGCTGCCAGAAACAAACCACGGCCGCTAACAACGTTCACTGCTCGCCAATCGAGGAACCATGCCCAGCCCGGAACCAAAGTACTCGCTCGACGAGGCCGGCCGCTTCACGATTGAGAACTACAACTGGGCCAAGCCGTTCTCGAACTTCTTCCCGGGCATTGCCGGCAAGTGGGGCATCCCGATGTGGGTCTTCTACGTCAGCCGGGCGCAGGGCATCTGCTCGCTCGGGGTGCACGACAAAGACCACGCCATCCTGGAGTTCCTCTCCTACAACAAGGCCTTGCAGGTTGTCGGTCAACAAGGGTATCGCACCTTTCTGCGGATCGACGGCGGTGAGGTCTACGAGCCCTTCGGCAAGCTGGACGACGGGTCGGTAGAGCAATCGATGACGGTGAGCTCGCACGAGCTCGAGTTGTTGGAACGCAACCCGGGCTTGGAACTGGGCGTCGAGGTCACCTACTACCCGTTGGCCAACCTGCCGCTGGCCGGACTGGTACGGCAGGTGACCATCTCCAACCAGAGCAACCAGGAGCGCCAGCTGGAGCTGATTGACGGACTGCCGGCAATTCTGCCCTATGGCGTCACCTTCGAACACCTGAAGGTCATCGCCCGCCACATCGAGGGCATGATGGGCGTGTTCGAGGTGGCCGGGGTCCCGCTTTTCCGACTCAAGCAAACCCCGGGCGACGTCGAGCAGGTCGGCGAGATCAGCGGGGGCAACTTCTACCTGAGCGCGGACGATCGGGGCGAGCTGCTTGGCGCTCAGACACTGGTCGATCCGTACGCCGTCTTCGGGGAACAGGAAGTTCACGACTTCCCCTGGGCCTTCGCCTCGACGCCGGTCGAGGAATTGCTGCGCACCGAGCAAGTGCGAGAGAACCGCACCCCCTGCGCCCTCACTGCCATCAGCCGTGCCCTGCCGGTGGGCGGCGCGCTCACGCTGCGCTCGATCGTCGGCTTTGCTCCCACCGTCTCAGCACTGGAAGCATTCACCGAACGGATTGCAGCGCCTGATTTCTTCGATCATCAGCGGACCGAAAACCAGCGAGTGATCGAGCAGATCAAGCACACCGCTTTCACCGTGAGCGGCGAGCCAGCCTTCGACCAGTACGTGCAGCAGACCTTCCTGGATAACGTGATGCGCGGCGGGATGCCGCTGACCTTCGAGTCGGGCGACCAGCGCAGCATCTTCTACAGCTACGCCCGACAGAACGGCGACCTGGAACGCGATTACCACTGGTTTGTGTTGGAGCCGACCTACCTCTCCCAGGGAAATGGACACTACCGGAGCATCCTGCAGAACCGGCGCATGGACGGTTGGTTCTTCCCCGAGATCGAAGACTTCAATCTGACCACCTATCTGGAGCTCATCCAGACCGATGGCTATAACCCGCTGGTGGTGAACGGATTCAGCTACACGGCCGCTAAGCATGAGCCGATGGATCAATGGATCCGGGCAAACCTGCCGCGCAGCGGCTGGGACCGGCTGGGTGAGCTGGTTCGAAGTTGGTTCACGCCCGGCGGTTTTGTCGGGGCGCTGGAGGCGCTGGGGGAACCCATCGACCGCCCGTACGACGAGCTGCTGGCCGAGCTACTGGGAATGTGCCGGGTGAACGAGATCGGCGCACTTCACGAAGGTTACTGGCAGGATCACTGGTTCTACAACCTGGACACCATCGAAACCTTCTTGATGGTCTATCCAGACCGATGGGTGGATGTGCTGTGTGAGCGGCCGGTCTACAGCTACTTCGACGATCCGGACGTGGTTCAACCGCGCGAGCGCAAGACGGTCCTGGTCGGAAGTAGGGTGCGCCAGTACGGGGCCGTGGTGCGTGACCCGGAAAAACAAACGCTGATTGCCGCTCGAGAACAGGACCCACATAAGCTGCGAACCGAACACGGCAAGGGCCAGATTTACCGATCCAATTTGATGGTCAAGTTGCTGTGTATCATCGCCAACCGTATTGCCAGTCTGGATCGAGCGGGGATTGGCATCGAGATGGAAGCCGGCAAGCCGGGCTGGCTGGACTCGCTGAACGGCCTGCCGGCACTGTTCGGCTCCTCGATCAACGAGACGTTGGAACTGGAACGAGCATGCAAGCTGCTGGTCAACAGCTTCCGCCACGGCGAGCTGAAGCCGCAGTCTATGTTCAAAGAGCTCGCCGACTTCGTGCGTGAACTGACTCAGACTTTGAGCGAACGGCTCGAGTCGAACGATCCACTCGTCTACTGGGAACACAGTCAAGCACTGAAAGAGGCCTACCGCGAGGCCACTCGACTGGGCATCGATGGCGAGCAGGTTGAGCTTGCATCGGAGGAGATCGAGCGATTTCTGGGCGCGTGCCTGGCGGTGATCTGGGCGGGTCTGGGGAACACCTGGGCTCAGGATCCCGATCACCTGCCTCACACCTACAGCTTCACCGAGGTCGTGAAGTATGAAGCCTCGCGAAGCGCCTTGACCGAACCGGACGCAGGGCCGGTACCGGTGAAGCCGCTAGAAACCAGG
>CAZGCX010000212.1:0-4557 GCA_964524585.1 uncultured Anaerolineaceae bacterium | reverse complement strand
CGGGGCGGTCGGGTTGCCGCTTGACACGAACAGGTTGAGGAACGCGGCGGCGCCAGGTGCAAAGCCGCTGTCCATCAGGTCAGCAGCGGTCTTGAACAGGGGCTCCGCAGTCGGGTCATTGGCAGGAGGCTGCAGCCACGCCCCAGAGAGATCTGGGGAATCGGTCGGCACCGGCGGGGCCGGCTGCTCAACCTCGGTCTCCAGCACTGCCAGGCGCTCGGCAAAGGCCGCCTGCTGTTCCTCGCTCATGCCAGAAATCAAATCCGACGGGACGGCCGCGATCACGTCATCCGGGGCGGCCAGGATCATTTCGGGCGTCAGTTCGTTGAGCAGTTGCGGCGCGACTTGGATCACCGCCGCCACCATACCGCCGCTCAAGTCATCGGTGGTTTCCAGCGTAAGCCCCTGCGCAGCGGCCAAATCGACCCATTGCTGAGGGAGCGGGACGCCAGTGGGGGCCGATTCTTCAGGCGCCGCGGTGGGTTCGGGAGTTGGATTTGGCGCGACCGCTGGCTGCTCGACAACCTCTGGGAGCTCTTGCCCCCCGGTCACTTGCACTTCGGCAACGTCACTGACTTCAAGCAAACTGGGCACAACTTCATCGCTGACCAGTGTCTTTAGATCGGCGAGCGGCAGCTCGGAAGACGAGACGCTGGCCACGGCGATCGGAAGATCAGACAATCCAAACGCGATCAGCTCTGGCGGATCCATTTCCGACGGCAACTGCACGCCATCCACGGCGGCTCGAATGTCGCTCCGCAGCGCGGCCTGGTCGACACCAAACTCGTTGCGGGCGATGACCACCGAGATCCCAGGAGAGGTCGTCGATTCGACGTTGACCACCCCTTCCACCCCCCGGACCACCTGCTCGAGTGGCATGGTGACCTGGGCCAGCATTTGGTCGGCTTCAAGCTCTGAATTGAAGGCCAGCAACACCGATTGAGGAAACTCGATCGGTGGGATCAATTCCTGTTTCAACTGGGTTAGCGCAAGCGCGCCACCGGCCAACGCCACGAGCGCCAGCAGGATCACCAGCCAGCGTACTCGCAGTGAAGCACGGGTTAGTCGATCGATTGCAGATTCAAGCATTCCTACTTCTCCTCCCCGGAGCGACACGGCAGGATACTACATTTGAGTCCCATTTCACAAGATACACTCCGGGTTGATGGATTGGGAGCTCGATCGGGACTCAAGATGGGAAGACTGCGATCGAAGGTGAGCTGGTGAAGCTTGAGCTGAGATGCGGCACGCGGGGACAGCCTGCCGGTCCTGCTTGCAGGAGTGGTGCAGGCGGGGCGGCTACCGTGGGCCAGCGCGGATCAGCGAAGAGGCGGTGATCACCACTCCAAGCGCGATGAGAGCCACCGGTGCACCGCGCGCCAGGACGCTTTCGCCCCCCAGAAAGGCGGCGAAGATCACAAATGCCACCAACCCCCCACCAAGCAGCCACAGGCCGACGGTCGAGGCGCCGCTCCCCCAGTAACCAGCGCGGGCCGCAGCCCACAATCCGGCGCCCACGCTGGCGGGAATGAGTGCCCAGGCGTAAGTCCATGATTCCCAGTCGTCGGTCACTACCTGGTAAGAGAGAATGGCACCGAGCACCAGCAGGATCGTTCCGGGGAGCAGCAGGGCTGCCAGGGCGTTGCGGTGCGATGGCAGAATCCATGCCGGCAACAGCATTGCGATTGCCACTGCGATGAAGATCCCGGGCCATAGTTCAGCCAGATTGACGCCCGGTAGCAGGTTGACCAGCAGAAACAGGATGCCGGTCCCGATCAGCAAGATCCCCACTACTACCGCGCCTCGGTTAGTCGTTTCCATCTTTGATCACCTTCGGCGATTCTGTGGCAAGGTGCCAATCATATCCTGTCCCGGCCTCGACCCCGGCGAAATCCCGTCTACCATGCCGCGGCTTCAAAATCAAATTGCAAGTGACTGTCGTCGCAGAATGGCTGCTCTTTGGAGGCGCCGCATCGACATAAGCGGGTCGAGGCGCCCTGATAGAGCAGCTGGCCGCTCCGATCGCGAATCTCCAGATTGCCTTCCAGTTCGTAGGGTCCGTTGCGTTGAGGCATGATACGCAATGGGCCGCCGCCCCCGGCCGGTTGCTGCGCGCCGGCAATCTCGGTGCCGGAGACGAACTCAACCCTCAAATGGGAGTTGTCGCAAAACGGCTTGTTGCCCGAGGCGCCGCAGCGGCAGAGCGCCATCCGGGTGTCGGCGTGCACCTGCTCTCCCGAGGCCCCGATGATCCGCAGATCGCCGCGCAGGTACAGAGGGCCATTCGGCCGGATGTGGATGGTATTGGGGGACCGGGGCGATTCAAGATCGGATCCCTGCGGGTCGGCCACCCGAAGCGCGCCAGACGGACACCGATAGACCACGGACGCGATCCGTTCCGGCGTCGCACCGGCCGGATCGATCCAGTCGGCCCACTCACGGTTAAAGACAGTCGGCAACCCGAGCACGCACTTCGCGGCGTGGATGCAGCGCGCAATATCGTAGCTGACTGTGATCTCGGCGCCTTGATGCCGTCGCCTGAGCTGTTTGGGTGGCAGGGTCCCCTCCCGCTGCTGGCAATCATAACCGGTACGACAGATGCCAGGGGGTGGCCGACCTCGGCCGACCAAGATTCCTGTGGATGACTGCGCGTCAATGAGACTTCGTGATCTGCGGCGCGGCTGCGGAGCGCCATCAGGGTTCTCTATGAGGTGAGATTCCGTGGGGTGCGGTCTATGATTGCTTGTTCATTCCTCCCCAATTCAGTTCAGTTCGGAAAGGAATCCGATGACAGGTGACGCAGGTGGTCGATCGTGGTTCGAGGTGGGCCAGCAGATGATCAGCGGTGAGTTGCCTCAACCGCCGGTTGGGGAGTTGGTTGGCTTTCGGCTCACTTCGCTGGAGCGCGGCCGGGCGACAATGAGCTTCGAGGCCGGTGAGCGACATGCCAACCCCATGGGCACTTTGCACGGCGGGATCCTGTGCGACGTGGCCGACGCCGCCATGGGGATGGCCTTCGGCAGCACGTTGGAGCCCGGCGAAACCTTCACCACGTTGGAGCTCAAGATCAATTTTCTGAAGCCGATTTGGCAGGCCAAACTTCAGGCGATCGGCCGCGTCGTGCAGCGTGGACGTACGGTGGGGTTGGTCGAATGCGAGCTGTTAGACGAAGAGGGGATGCTGGTCGCTCGTGCGGTCAGCACCTGCATGGTGCTGCACGGCGAGCAGGCTTCCGGGCGATAGGCCTACCAGCGGCCGCGCTGGGTCACTGCTTCCGGATTCACCAGCTCGGCGGCGTCGGCCGGATCAATTCGCACCGCACAAGCTTTGTACTCGGGAATCTTGGCCAGCGGATCCAGTTGGTCGAGAGTCAGCAGATTGGCGGCTGCCTCGTGGAAGTGCCAGGGGATGAAGACCACCCCCATATTGGCCTTCTCGGTCACATGCGCTCGAAGCACGATCGACCCGCGGCGGGACGAGACCCGCACCACGTCTCCGGTCTTGACCCCCACCCTGGCCGCATCCACCCGATTGATTTCCACCAGCGCTTCGGGATACAGCTCATCGAGCTGCGAGTGGCGGGTGAGCGTGCCGCCGTGCCAGTGCTCCAGCAGCCGGCCGGTGGTGAGCACGAAGGGGTACTCATCGTCCGGCGGTTCTGCCGGCGGTACGTACTCCAGCAAATGGAACTTGCCACGACCGGCTGGGAAGCTGTCTTTGAATAGGAACGGTGTTCCGGGATGGTCGAGCTCCGGCGCCGGGGTCTGCAGCCCGACCTGCTCGATCCGCTGGTAGCGAACCCCCCGGTAAGCCGGCACCATCTTGCCCATCTCGATCAGCACCTGCTCCGCGTCGGCATACACCCAGCCGGCCGATCGCTCCCGTCCCAGCCGCTGCTCGACCCGCAGGGCCAGATCGCAAATGATGTCGATATCGCTGCGGGCTTGGCCGCGCGGTTCGAGTGCTTTGCGCACCCGCTGCACCCGCCGGTCGGTGTTGGTGAAGGTCCCATCCTTTTCCGCCCAGGATGCTGCCGGAAGGACCACATCCGCAAAAGCGCCTGACTCGTTGATGAACAGGTCCTGGACTGCCAGAAACTCCAGCCGTTCCATGTGCTGACGAGTGAGGTTCAAATTGGGCTCGGACATCATCGGATTTTCGCCCATGATGTACAGCGCCCGCGTCCCGTCCGGTTCTCCGACGCTGCTCAGAATCTCGGTGGTGGTCCTACCCTGTCGTTGGTTCAATCCACCGGGCTCGACGTTCCAGGCCGCTTCCCACCGCACTGCGTTGGCTGGATCGTCCACTTCCATGTAGCCCGGATAATGCCAGGGCATGGCTCCGCTGTCCGAGGCGCCCTGGACGTTGTTCTGTCCACGCAGCGGATTCAGTCCAGTGCCCTCCCGCCCGACATGACCGGTCAACAGGGCCAGATGCACCAGCGACAGCGCGTTGTCCACTCCATGCACGCTCTCCGAAATTCCCAGCGCCCAATAGATCGCGCCGCGCTCGGCGGTGGCATACATGCGGGCCGCCTCGACAATCAGGTTCCGATCG